>JBFJXW010000032.1:0-26016 GCA_041622895.1 Desulfobulbus sp.
AGTTTCCAGCCCGTTGTGTTATCAGCCTATTGCAGAGGGCTCACACGATGTATGTCGGCACGAGCATCAGCTTGTTTCCAGCCAGCCGATGACGCATGGCACCGAAGATTTTTCGTTGATCGTGTCCGGGGGGGAAGAATGCCCGCAAAAACTTTCGAGAAAAAGCTGACGGATAGTCGTATCAGGGAACAAAAAAAGGTTGAGGGTGCAACGATTGTATTGGCTCACGGGGTATTGGTTGGCGAGGCATTGCGACCAGTCCGCCGCGCACTCGGAAAAGCATTTCGGTACGTCCGTCCCCTGAAGAGCATCCTCGGCAGTCAATGCTGCCAGAGCCGAGTGCAGGGCTGGGCATTGTTCAACGAGCGGTTGCAGAGATAATGGGTGCGGTGATGATTGGGAGCTGCCAACGGGCAATTCAAGGCTGGCTACCTGTTGCGCGCTTTGCCTATGGTTTTTTTCGTAAACTTCTAGCAGCGTGTCGATTGCCGCACCATGAGGGGTAATGTAAATTTGTGGCGGTACCGGCGGGGTGCCGTTGAAATACAGGCGGCTCCAGGCCTTGAGACGATGGCGAAGGATGCCTTCGGTTTTGAAACTGGACTCCTGAATGCTGGCGGTCAGGGAAAAGAGCATGTCCTCCTCCTCCTCATCACGCAGTTCTGCCAGGAGCGCATCCTGCTGGCCGGAAATTTTTCGTAGTGTTTGGTTCAGCTCAACCTGTTCTGTATCAATAAATTCTCCGAGTTTCAGTATCAACCGTGACTGCCAGAGCAGCAGCGCATCTTCCTCTTTTTTACCGGCTATATTGCTGCGCTGTAAAAGGTTTGCGAGGATCGAATGTTGGCTTTCCGTTCGGTCTTGACGGTTTAATTCTGCCAGGGTCAACATGCTGAGTTGACTGGTATAATCATCTCTTCGATTTTTCATGTCATTCATGAGGGCTAGAAAGCGTCCACGCTGCTCACCGAGCGGTATCGAAGTAAACAGGTACAGTGCCCCGTGTTGCTGTAAATCTGCAATCAAAGCGGAGGCTGTATGATCTTCCGGTGGCTCGTTTTCAACGGCTTGCATATAGACAAGCTGTCCGAAAACCTGTACAAGGGGGAAAATGAGTTTCTCGTCGAGGAGCGTATCTGGAAATACACAGGCAGTGAATTTGTTCATATATGGCTACATTAAGGGAAAAAATTACATTTATACTGACGGCTTTAGCCTATTTTCTTTTTCATATGCGCATGGGGGGCGATGCCGGAACCATCCTCTACGGTACGGTATATCAGATGCTGCTCACCGCACCGTATGCATTAGGGTTTACCTATATTGTCGCTGTGGTTTTTCGCAGGACATCGGGGCGTGGATGGCCCCCCTGGGACAGATTGTTGCGAATCTTCTTTACGGTCGGTATTTTGTTCGCTTTTTTTTTCGCCCTCTACGAATACGCAGGGCAGGGGCAACCACTTCCCGAGGACGGGCAGCTGAAAAACAATTCTAGCGTATCACGCTTTTTCGAGGATGTAATCCGGAAGGTGCGGTAGTATTCGGCATCAGCAGCGAGTCTGGTCCGATAATCGTGCCGGGGCTGGTCACCGAATTACAACCTGTCTGTGTTCTGTCTCCCAGAAGCGCGCCGAATTTTCTCAGTCCGCTATCAATCACGCCGTCAGCTGTCCGTACAGCCACATTACCCGGCAGGAAACGCAGATTGGCACATTTCGTGCCCGCACCCAGGTTGACATCGTTGCCGAGAATAGAGTCCCCCAAATAGGCAAAATGTCCGGCCTTGGCGTCATTAAGGAAAATCGAGTGTTTGACTTCGGTGGTGTGGCCGACCACGCATCGGCTGCCGATCAGGCAATCCCCCCGGAGGTAAGCGCCCTGACGGATTTCCGAATAGTCACCGATGATTGCCGGTGCCTTGATCAACGCACCCGATTCGATGAGTACGCCTTTACCAATGCGGATGTTTTTGCCAATCATAACCGCTCCCGCCATAATGACCGATGCCCCTTCCAGGACCAGTCCGTTTTCCCATACCGTGAGTCCGCCTTTGTTGGTGTTGCCGTAGGTGATAATACATTCCCGCGCGTTGCGCAGCTTGCCGTTGAAAAAAATATAAGGGCTCGCCAGCGGCACACCGTCGGTCAGGCAGACGTGTTGAAAGGAGGGTGACGTCTGGTCGCTGACATACTCTTTTAATTTTTTCAGCGGTTCCCAGGCAGCAGTGCAGGCTGCGAAAAGATCCTGGTACGGGGAATCGCTCAAGTCGAAAAACGATTCTGTCGTCAGCATAATCGGCTCCTAGGTGGTAAAAGAAGATGAACGGAGGGCTGAATATTAGCCTCTCTATATTGAGGCACTTGGAATTATTCAAGCGAAATTTTCTTCGCTGGGCGGGCGGGGGCACTGCCTTGACTTCGGTTTCGGTTGTGTTTACTGTCCTGACACAATTTAGTTCGAATATAATCGTTCGATACGATTTTAAGGAGGAAAAACGTGGAATTTGACGATTCGTTATCAACCAGTATGGGTGATTTCGGGGAACAGACGCAGGATCTTGAGATCCCTGAATCCCTGCCCATGATGGCTGTCCGGGATGTTGTTGTTTTTAACTATATGATCATCCCGCTGTTTGTTGGCCGGCCTGGTTCTATCGAAGCCGTGAACGAGGGATTGAACAGTAACAAGCTGCTGATGCTGGTGACCCAGAAGGACCCGACCAAAGATGATCCTGAAGAAAAGGACATCTACGATGTTGGTATGGTTTCGATGATCATGCGGACGCTGAAGTTGCCAGATGGTCGTCTTAAGGTGTTGGTACAGGCGCTTTCTAAGGCAAAGGTTCGTTCCTATCTCCAGAAGAAGCCATTTTACAAGGTTGAGATTGACCTGATTGAGGAGCCGGAATCACCCGAAATAACGGTGGAAACCGAAGCCTTGATGCGCACGGTGCGTGAACAGACGGAAAAAATAATGTCGCTGCGCGGTATCCTCTCTTCGGATCTGATGATGATCATCAATAATATTGAGGAACCGGGAAGGCTGGCCGATTTGGTAGGTTCCAATCTCCGTTTGAAAATTTCGGAATCACAGAAAATTCTTGAAACCATTGACCCAACCGAGCGGTTGCGCCTGGTAGCGGATCTTCTGCACAAGGAACTGGAGGTCTCCACAGTTCAGGCCAAGATCCAGTCGGACGCCAAAGAAGAGATGTCGCGCGGCCAGCGAGAATATTTTTTGAGGGAACAGATTCAGGCTCTGAAACGCGAACTCGGTGATGAGGACAGTTACTCGCAGGAGATTGAAGATCTGCGCAAGCAGCTGCGTAAGAAAAAAATACCGAAATACGCAAAAAAAGAAGCGCGGAAGCAGTTGCGAAGGCTGGAGATGATGCATCCCGACGCTTCGGAAGCGACTATTGTTCGTACCTACCTCGACTGGTTTCTTGATCTCCCCTGGAAAGAGTCATCCAAGGATGTGCTTGATTTGAAAGTGGCGGCAGGCATCCTTGATGAAGATCATTATGGCTTGGATACGATCAAGGAGCGTATTCTGGAATACCTGGCCGTTCGAAAGCTCAATGAAAATACCAAGGGTCCAATCATTTGCTTTGTAGGTCCCCCTGGTGTGGGGAAAACCTCACTAGGGCAGGCTATCGCCAAGGCCATGGGGCGCAAATTCTACCGGTTGTCTTTGGGCGGCATGCGCGACGAGGCGGAGATTCGCGGGCATCGACGTACCTATATCGGTGCTCTGCCCGGCCGGATTCTCCAGGGACTGAAAAGCGTGCAAACCAATAATCCGGTGTTTATGATGGATGAGATCGATAAGATCGGTGATGATTACCGTGGCGATCCCTCCTCCGCCCTGCTGGAAGTACTGGATCCCGAACAGAACAACACCTTTTCCGATCATTACATGAACTTGCCCTTTGATCTCTCCAAAGTCATGTTCATAACCACCGCCAACAGGAGTGATACCATTCCCGGTCCGTTGCTTGATCGTATGGAGGTTATTCAGCTCTCCGGCTACACCCTTGAAGAAAAACTGGTTATTGCTAAAAAATATCTGTTGCCACGCCAGATTGGCGAAAACGGTATCAAAAAAAGTCAGATTAAACTCAATGACTCGACCTTGGAAAGCATTATCAGTAAATACACCCATGAGGCCGGGGTTCGTAATCTCGAACGCGCCTTGGGTAAGGTATGCCGGAAAATTGCCCGCAAGGTGGCAGAGGGCGGTAAAGGTCCGTATGTGATTTCGGAAAACACGGTGGAGAAATACTTGGGACCACCCAAGTTTCTACCGGAAACTGAGCTGGACACCAGCTCACAACCAGGTTTGGTGGTCGGTTTGGCATGGACCGAAGTCGGTGGTGAACTGCTGCATATCGAAACCTCGGTGCTGCCCGGAAAGGGGAAACTGCTTCTCACCGGCCAACTCGGAGATGTGATGAAGGAATCCGCCCAGGCGGCCTTAAGCTACTGCCGCAGCCGGTGCAAGGATTTGGGGGTAGAACCGGAGTATTTCGATACTGTCGATATTCACATCCACGTCCCTGCAGGTGCCATACCCAAAGATGGTCCTTCGGCCGGCATTACTATGACCACGGCACTTTATTCCGCCATCATCGGCAAGGCTGTTAAACCTGGCATCGCGATGACCGGGGAAGTTACGCTGCGCGGCAGAGTACTCCCCATAGGGGGGCTGAAAGACAAAGCACTGGCAGCGCTCCGGGCCGGCATAACCAAGATACTTATTCCTGACGAAAACCAAAAAGACCTGGTGGAGATTCCAGAAGAACTGCGCAAGAAAATATCATTTTATCCGGTCAAGCATATGGATGAAGTGGTCGAACTGGCGCTGGGAAAAATCTCGGGCCGCAATCGTCAGCAAAAGCAAGTCGCTGACAAAGAGGAATAAGAACGTTCTGTCATCGGGTGGCACGGGGCGCGTTGTTGCCTGCTGTGCCATCTGGTGCAGCGGTTATTATTCATTACCCGTTTTCGTCTTATCGAGAGAGTCTGTTTTTCCCATAAATGCGTAATCTGCTGTACTCTTTACTGTTGTTTGCTTTCGTTGCCGTCGGCGGTGTCGGGCTCTGGTACGGATCCTATCTGACAACCGTTTCGCCGGGAAGTGGAGCGGTTGTTGTCGTTATTCCTAAAGGAAGCGGCGTGCGGGGAATTGGCACGATATTGGCGGCGAACGGCGTTCTCAGAAATGATATCCGTTATCTCTTTCTGGTCTATGTTTCAGGCCTTACCACCAAGCTCCAGGCCGGTGAATATAGCATACCTCGTGGTTTGACGCCCCCGCAAGTTCTACGGTTGCTTGAAGAGGGCCGCACCCTTAGACATTACGTCACCGTTCCAGAAGGATTAACTGTTGAGCAGGTAGCCGCCATTTTTGAAAAAGATGGCTGGATTAACCGGGAGCGGTTTCTTTCCTTGGCGCGTGACGCCCAATATATAAAAACACTAGGCATTGAAGCACCTCAACTGGAAGGCTATCTCTTTCCGGAAACCTATAATTTGCTCCGCTTTGAAACCGATGAGGATTCGGTAATCCGCATGATGGTTGACAGGTTTCTGCGCGTATGGGCAGCCATTAAACCAGTGGAGCTTCGTGGGTTAAATCGGCACGAGCTGGTTATCCTTGCTTCGGTGGTCGAAAAAGAAACAGGCGCGGCGGAGGAGCGACAGCTGATCGCCAGAGTTTTTTTGAATCGGCTTGCCCGCAACATGCGCCTTCAATCGGATCCGACGGTTATCTACGGTATTGCTGATTTCAATGGCAACTTGACGAAGGCCGATCTTAAGCGGGCTACCCCGTATAACACCTATGTAATTTCCGGCCTGCCAGCCGGTCCGATTTGTAATCCCGGGCGTGCAGCCTTGGAGGCCGTGCTTCATCCGGCCGATTCCGAAGCCTTGTATTTCGTTTCTAGAAATGACGGAACCCATATTTTTTCTACAAATCTCGTTGAGCACAATCGGGCAGTAAAAACGTTCCAAAAAGGACAGTGAGCGAAAAAAAGGGGAATATAGGTCGCTGTCCGGTGAGAGTGCCAGGCAATGAGGCAGATGTGCTGGATTTTTCCTTATTTCGTACCTGATAGGGGTAAAAGGGCTGCTGATACACTAATGAGACACTTAATTTCTACATTGCAAGGTAAAAGAAGGATCAATTTTCTTGTTTTTAATTAAATTAGTGTTATGTTCCGCGCTAGGAGTAGACCATGCAGTGTTGGTGTGGATTTCGCTTTTGATTATCTTTATTAACTAAGCAATTTCAGTCAGTTCTGTGTGGGTAAAACATTCAGCCCAATACAAGGAGAACCAGGGAGCGATGTTGAAAGGAACAGTGAAGTGGTTTAATGAGTCTAAAGGTTTCGGTTTTATTGAGCAGGAAGATGGCAAGGATGTTTTTGTCCACTACTCTGCAATCGGTGGAACAGGGTTCAAGACGCTAAATGAGGGTGATAAAGTTCAATTCGAAATCGTTGATGGGCCTAAGGGACCAGCAGCCGCCAACGTTATGAAGTCATAATGTAGCAGTGTGTTGTACCCCGGTGGGATTTCTTCTGCCGGGTTTGTTTTTTGTGAACGGCAAGGGGGTGTCTCATCCCCTGCCTTTCCGAATCTGTGCAATGGTTTTTGATCCGGTTCCTTTCTTCCCTGTCAGGCGAATCCATTCGGCTTGATACATGTCCAGCGTAGCAGTTCGTAGATTCTTTTTTGGTATAGGTTGAATCCGCTTTGAAGATCGCCCTTGTACAGATAAATCCAATTATAGGCGCCTTTGAGCAGAACCTTTGTCGTGTCCTTCTCTGGATTGAAAAGGCTAGGCAAGCTCAATGTGACCTTGTTGTTTTTCCTGAATTGTCCCTTTGTGGATATCCGCCGCAGGATTTACTCGAGCGTTCTTCCTTTCTCGATGCCCATGATCGGGCTTTGCTTGATCTGATCAATCAGCTTGAGGGAATTACCTGTATTATCGGCGTGCTTGAACGGCGCAGCGGACCAGGCAAACCCTTGTATAATTCCGCCTATGTCCTTGAGCATAAAAAAATTGCTTTCCGGGCGCGCAAACAATTACTGTCCAGCTCTGATGTGTTTGATGAAACCCGGTATTTTGAGACGGGAACCTCTTCAACGGTTTTTCCCTTAAAGGGTCTCCACTGCGGTTTGACCATCTGTGAAGATATCTGGTGGACGGATCAATCCTACCCTGCCAATCCCTTGAAGGATTTCATCGTTGGAGCCGTAGTCCCTGACTGTTTGATAAATATTTCAGCCTCTCCATACTATCATGGCAAGTTGGGTGAGCGTCAACATGTCTACGGGCAACTCTGTCGGCAAAATAATTTTCCTCTGCTGTATGTCAATCAAGTTGGCGGCCAGGATAGCCTGATATTCGACGGTCATTCCATGGTGATAAACAATTCCGGAAATCTTGATGGCGTAGCCGCAGGTTTTATCGAAGATATGCTAATTGTCGACAGCGACACCTGGACGTCCACCGGAAAACAAATACTTGAAGATTCCCTCACGCAGGTCGAAGCAGCCCTCATTCTCGGTGTGCGTGATTATCTGCATAAGACGGGATTCCGCAAAGCGGTACTCGGTTTATCCGGCGGCATCGATTCTGCCGTTTCAGCGGTCATCGGTTGCAAGGCCCTCGGGCCGGAGAACGTTCTCTGCATAGCCATGCCCTCACTGTATACCTCGCAGCATTCCATAAATGATGCCAGGAAACTGGCGGAAAATCTTGGTTGCGATTTCGAAACAGTGAGTATCGACAGGGAGATGGAAGCCTGTCAGGCTACCCTGGCCCCTCTGCTCGCCGGCCTTGCTGAGGATATCGCCGAACAGAACATTCAAGCACGCATTCGTGGCAACCTGCTCATGGCTATTTCCGATAAATTCGGTCGCCTGTTGCTGTCCACCGGTAACAAGTCCGAAGTGGCCGTTGGCAATTGCACCCTCTATGGTGATATGAGCGGCGGGTTGGCTGTACTTGCCGATGTACCCAAGGTCATGGTGTATGCACTCGCCCGCCTGATGAACAGTGGATTTGAGGTTATTCCCGAACGTATAATCACCCGATCGTCGACGGCTGAACTCAACCCTGACCAGTGCGGCCAAGACGATTTGCCTCCCTATGATATCCTTGACACCGTTCTTCATGCCTATCTGGAAGAGCATAAAAACTTGGATGAAATCGCGGCTCAGGGGATTGATAAACCATTGGTTGAAGACATTGTCCGGCGTATTAAGTTAAACGAGTACAAGCGCAATCAAGCTCCGTTTGGTATTAAGGTGACAACCAAAGCCTTTGTGCCAGGGCGTCGTTACCCGATGGTGCATGGTTTTACAGAGTAACGCGGCGGGAGAACAGCGTAGTTTCAGTGTGTAATGCAGTTGACGCTGCTTTGCTTTCCCGTCATTTTTGCCTGACCTGCTCTGTTTGCAGAAAGGCTTTATTCGAAACGATATTCAAGAGACATGGTCCGCCTTTCCCGCAGTCTCATGCCCGCTTTTTTGTTCCTCCCGCTCGTCGTCCTGTTGATCGGTTATCTCATCTTCCGTGAACATACGGTAAAACGTCCCAAACAACTGGCCATTACGACCGCCGGTTTGGTGGAGATGTGCCTCAACTGTCACACGAATGAAAAACTTGATGGTGCCCATGACCGCCTGGTTGTCGGTTGTTCTCCCTGCCATTTGGGAGATGCCTTGGCCATCGACAAGGACAAGGCTCATAAGGATATGGTCCTCAATCCTGGTGACCTTCGCGTTGTTGGAAAAACATGTGGTGTTGAAGGCTGTCATCCGGCGGATATTCACAAAGTGAAAAATTCGTTGATGGCAACCAACAGGGGGATTCTATCGACACTGCTGTATTATTGGGGCGAACGGGAGCATCAGAATGCTGATATTACCGTTGAGCAACTGCTGAAAAGCGGTGAAAGTTCACTGGCGCTTGATTATTATCGTAAACTTTGCGCTACGTGTCATTTGTGGAAGCAAAAAAATGATCTGCCTGGTGCACCGGCTTTTTTCAATGAAAAAGGAGGCGGGTGTTCTGCCTGCCATTATGTTCTGCCCCCGGGAGTGCAGCGAGAAACGATAACTTCCACGGTGCCGGTCGCGGTGCAAGATGCGGATAAGAAAAACAGACCTCACCCCCAAGTCGTGATGCAGGTTCCTGAAGACAACTGTATTCGTTGTCACAATCGTTCCGGTCGCATCGGTATTTCCTACACCGGGATTTATGAAGCGGAAGGGTATGGAACACCTTATGAAAACGGAGAGCAATCGTCGCAGCGACTGGTAGGTGATCGTTTTTACCTGAAAATTGCGGAAGATATTCATCATACCAAACAGATGGCTTGTATTGATTGCCATACCCGTGACGAGATTATGGGTGATGGTACAAGCTATGCACACTATGAAGAACAACTGGAAATTACCTGTCAAAGTTGTCACGACCCAAAACCAGGGCTGACACGTAAGCAAAAAAAATTGAACAACGTCGGGAAAAAAGATGGCCAGTATGTGCTTACCGGGAAAATCGATGGTAAGGAGCGACCTCTACATCCACCCGATACAACAGCTTGCCGCTATCCTGGCCATCAACGTGTAACATGCGCAGCTTGTCATTCCACTTGGGTGCCACAATGTTATGGCTGCCACGTGAAACGGGACAAACGGGAAAAACATTTGGATAAACTGGCCCTGAAAGAAACGGCAGGCTGGTGGGAAGAGGGCAGGTCGTATATCCGATATGAAAAACCCATGTTGGCGGTTTGGGGAGACAAGGTGGTTATTGTCACACCTGGTTGCCAGGACCTGGTGACCCTGATTGATGAAAAGGGCAAGAGTGAGGGGGGATTCAACCGTTTTACCATGGCTGCCATCAATCCACACACCATTCAGGCAAAAGGTCGAACCTGCAAGGACTGTCATGCCTCGCCTAAAACTATAGGGCTCGGTGAGGGCACTGTGGTGAAAAAAGAAGGGGAATGGCATTTTTTTCCAGTGGACCGGGGTTTAACCACCGAAGCCGGTCAAACGTCAGGGTTCGATAATTTTGTGACCATCGATGGTACCCCGCTGCAACACGGTTCACGAAAAGACCTGAGACCTTTTAATGGCAAGGAGCTGCGGCGGATCCTTAGGGTCGGTCTCTGTCTCGATTGCCACACGACTTCCGAGGATCCCGCCTATAAAAATTATGACTGGAATCGGCCCTGCCCGGTCTTCCAGGAGCCCTAAGGTGCCTTGGTTTTAATGACGTAAATGTAGAGTGAGATTTTTTCCCCTTGTTAAATTTTTCCAAAAGCGTTAGATCGCACTGTTTTTTTTTTATTAACCGGAGAATGTTTCTAGAAGGAGTTCAATGATGTTGCCAGAAAAAATTGTGCTTGCGGATCGCGTGCTGCAAGTTGCCCCCTCGCCAACTCTCGCTGTCAATGCCAAGGCGAAAGCTCTGAGGGCCGCAGGTGCGGATATTTTGAATTTTAGTGTAGGAGAGCCTGACCTTATGACTCCTGCCCATGTGTGCGAGGCCGGAAAGAAGGCCATTGATGATGGGCATACCCGTTATACTCCGGTAATGGGGATCCTTGAGTTGCGGGAAGCAATCTGCGCCAAGCTCAAGAGCGATCAAGATTGGGACTATACACCGGATCAGGTGCAGGTCAGCTGCGGTGGCAAGCACGGACTCTATAATATTTTTCAAGCGATATTGAATCCCGGCGATGAGGTGCTTATTCCAGCCCCGTATTGGGTATCCTATCCGCCCATGGTGCAGTTAGCAGGCGGTACCCCGGTTATCGTTCCGCTTAAGGAAAAGGATAATTTTGATTTTGATCCGGAAACATTGACCCAGTATGTCACCAGTAAAACTAAAGCTATTATCCTCAACAGTCCGTCCAATCCGACGGGAGCCGTCTTTTCCCAAACGGCACTTGAGGCCGTTGCCAAGCTCGCCTATGCAAACGGCTGGCTAGTGGTCACGGATGATATGTATGAGGAAATATCTTACATCGAAGATAGAATCCCTCACATTCTCCATGCCGATCCACGACTCAAAGAACAGACCGTGCTGTCCAATGGTGTGTCCAAATCCTTTGCCATGACCGGTTGGCGAATCGGCTATTCCGTGGGACCCATGGAGGTGATCAAGGCAATGAACAAGATTCAGAGTCAATCCACCTCGAACCCTGCCGCTCCTTCGCAATATGCCGCTCTTGCCGCTCTAACCGGGACGCAGGACTTTCCCCGCCAACTGCGCGAAGCCTTTATACCTCGTCGTGCTTTTTTTGTTCGGGAGCTGCGAGCCATCAAGGGAGTGAGTTGTGTCAACCCCATGGGCGCTTTTTATGTTTTCCCTAATTTTTCTGCTTATTATGGAAAATCGTTTGCAGGGAAGGTTATCGACGGTTCAGTGGCCCTTGCTGACTATTTTTTGAGTGAGGCCAAGGTTGCCACCGTCCCTGGTGCTGCGTTCGGAGCGGATAATTTTATCCGTTTTTCTTTTGCAACGTCGATGGAAGTTATTGAAAAAGGGATGGAACGGATAAAGCAGGCGCTTGCCAATCTGGAATAGTTGGAACAAAGGCCGGGCTGGCGAATCTTGTTTGCCGCTGTCCGGCCTTTTGATGTGCTACCGGAGAAAACAGTGCGTAAGGAACTGCGAAAGAGAGGTGGGGTCAGGTAACCGACCCTGTGAAATGTCAAGAAGAGCGATCGTTGTTTTTCTTCTCTATTTTAGTTTTTGCCAGAAGTGATTGCAGTTTCCATGGGGAGGAGAGACATTCCCGGCCCAGGTGATTTTCGGCGACGACTTCGCAGAATTGAAGAAATTCGGCCATGAGTCGGGTTATAATCTTGTCCTTATGCTGGATGATCCATAGTTGTCGGCTCATGTCTATGCCTTCGATGGGGAGGATCTTTAACCAGCCTTCTTCAGCCTCCCGGCAAACGGTGAGCATGGAAAGGCACGCGGCACCGACTCCGGATTCTACTGCTTTTTTGATGGCTTCGGTATGCCCGGTTTTTGTCACCACCTTCAAGAGTGATGCATAACGACCTAATTTTTTTATAAAAATTTCTGCTGTCCCCGATCCTTCCTCCCGTATGACCCAGCTTGTTTCCTTGAGATCATCAGGTATTCGAAAGGTCGAGTGTTCCGCCAGTTTGTGGGACGAACTGACAATAATTCCCAGTTCATCTTCAAACCAAGAGGTGGCGACCAGCGAATCTACATTGATATCCCCCTCGACAAAACCCAGGTCCGCTTGGCCAGTTGCCACCAATTTTTCTGCGTTCATGGTGTTGACCACCAGCATATTGATGTGCGCCTCGGGATGCAGTTGCATAAAAGCCCCAATGAGGTAGGGGAGAACATAGTTACCAATGGTAGAACTGGCAACGATTTCCAAGACACCGGCAACCGTATCCTGTTGTTCGGTGAGTATGGTTTCGATATTGGCGACTTGGTAGAGAATAGTTTTTGCCAAGGGGAGAAGATACCGCCCTCGATCATTGAGGAGAAGGCTGCGGCCGTGCCGATCAAAAAGTGGTCCGCCAAGCTGGTTTTCCAGTTCGCCTAAAGCCATACTCACGGCTGACTGGGTGAGGAGCAGTTTTTTGCTTGCACGTGTAACCTGCTGCGTTTCAGCGACGGCAATGAATATTTCCAGTTGTCTGAAGGTAATAGCCATGGGATTTTTTTTCTTATCAGTGTTATTGAATACACTTATGATCGAAATTGAAAAAGCATCGCTAAACTAACACTTCGGAAAAATAGGTCAACGACTTTCAGTCCGCAGCCAGCAATATTATGGTGAACAAGAAAAAAGATTGAATCTTCATTCAACTGAATTATGCTTGACATCGAAATTGCTTTTCGGTAGTCTGATAATTTATGTTGATTGATCGTATCAGTCGGATTGATACTGACGGTTGTCGATATTCAGGAGAAACGAATGGATCAGGTTGTTCTTACCAACATTATCTATGTGACCATTTTTTTGATAGGGGCGCTGCTCTTCGGCTTTGGCCCTATCATCATCGTCAAACTGCTCAGTCCGTCGACTCATACTCGGCAAACCGCCGGACGTGCCGGGCAATTGATCGAATGCGGTATGGAACCCATCGGGAGCGCATGGATCCGGTTCGGGATTATCTATTACCTCTACGCATTGATTTTTCTCGCTTTTGACGTCGACGTGCTTTTTCTTTTTCCGGTAGCTGTTGCCTATAACAACCCCCAGTTTGGCATCCGGGATTTTGTCGAAATTTTGATATTCGTCGCCATTCTTTCATTAGCCATTGTCTATGCTTGGCGTAAAGGAGTATTCACGTGGGAACGGAAAACGTACCTTCATCAATAGTGCAGTTCGCCCAGCTCGACAAATTACTCAACCTTGGGCGGGCAAACTCATTGTGGCCGATGACCTTTGGGTTGGCCTGCTGTGCCATTGAAATGATGTGCACTGGTGGTTCTCGTTATGATATTTCCCGGTTTGGCGCTGAGGTTTTTCGTCCCTCCCCGCGGCAGAGCGATGTCATGATAGTAGCCGGAACCATTAATAAAAAACTGGAGCTGGCTGTCAAGACGCTTTATGATCAGATGCCCGAACCCAAATGGGTGATCGCAATGGGGAATTGTGCGATTTCAGGGGGGCCGTTTAAGGTCAAGGAAAACTATAATGTGGTTGAAGGCGCCGACAAACTTTTCCCAGTCGATGTGTATATCCCCGGTTGCCCGCCGCGTCCTGAAGCGCTGCTCGAGGGTATCATGACCCTTGAGGAGAAAATTACCGGAAAACGACGCTGGCCGCGAGTGCATGCGGGCTGAACAGGTAGCAATCAATGGATATACTTGAAGAAACTCGAGTGAGGCTGGCGGAGCTTTTCTCAGAAACAAGCACTGTCGAGACACCGGTTGCCGATGAAACAGGGCAGGAAGAGGTTGCACCACGGAAACCAGGGGTAATGGTACTCGACTCCGCTCGAACTGGAGCGCATCTAGATGTACTGTGCAGTCCGGATCAAGTGGTGGATGTAGCTCAGATCATGGATGGCAATGGCTTTTTTCTAGAAGCTATTTCCGGTGTTGATTGGATCGATAAGCAACAGCTGGAAGTTATCTATGATTATACTCGGCAGGATGAACAAAACTGCCGTGTGATGACACGAACTTTTATTTCACGCACCGAACCGGCACTGCCTACTCTCACCGGTGTTTTCCCCGCAGCCGATTGGCATGAACGTGAAACCTTTGATTTTTATGGCGTTCATTTTCAGAACCATCCCAATCTTATCCGGATTCTCTTGCCGGAAGACGCTGATTTTCATCCTCTCTTAAAGGATTTTATGCCATGACCGTTCCCGTTAATCTGCGGCATGATGAAACCTTTGTCCTCAATCTGGGGCCGCAACATCCTGCCACCCATGGCGTTTTGCGTGTCAAGCTCACCATGGATGGTGAGTATATTGTCAAGGCAGAGCCGGTATTAGGGTATGTTCACCGCATGCATGAAAAAATGGCCGAGGCCGGCACCTTCGCACAGTTCATGCCTAACACTGCTCGCATGGATTACCTCCATGCCCTTGCCTTCAACCATGGTTGGGCCTTGGTAGTTGAAAAAGCTGCCGGTATCGAGGTTCCTGAGCGTGCGGAGTATATCCGTGTTATCACCGTTGAACTGAACCGCATCGCTAGCCACCTGCTTTGGTGGGCCGCCTTTTTACTCGATCTCGGTGGGTTTACCCCGTTGCTTTATGCTTTTGACGATCGAGAAAAGATTATCGATCTGCTTGAGCGGGTCACCGGCTCACGGTTAACCTATTGTTACATGCGGTTTGGTGGTGTGTGTAACGACATTGATGACGAATTCATTAGCGGCACCAGGGCTTTTATCAAACGTTTGCGTAGCCGGATGCCCCGACTGTATCACGACCTGGTTACCCACAACATCATTCTCATTAAACGGATCAAGGATATTGGTATCGTCAGCAAAGAGCAATGCCGTCGCTATGGTGCCACCGGTCCGGTGTGCCGGGGATCTGGCATTAATTACGATATCCGTAAAAACGAGCCTTATTCCGTGTACCCGGAATTCGATTTTGATGTGCCGGTCTTTGACGAATGTGATTCCATGGCCAGATATATGGTGCGCATGCATGAGATGGAACAGTCCTTGCGCATCATCGAACAGGCACTTGATAAATTGCCGGATGGACCGGTCATGGGCAAGGCACCCAAGATGTTGAAACCTGAGGCCGGCTATTATTACTCCGCTGTAGAAACGGCTCGTGGTTCTTTCGGGCATCGGCTGGTTTGCGATGGGGGGAAAAATCCCTATAAAGTAAAGTTGCGTTCGCCGACCTTCAGCAACTTGAGCCTTTTCGGGGAGGTCGCCGAGGGTATGCTGCTTGCTGATGCCTTGGCCTTCATGGGCAGCCTGGATCTGGTTATACCCGAGATTGATCGCTAACAGAGGTAGGTGAACGATATGGAAACGAGCATTTGGCGTGCCCTTTTATATTTGGTTGGCATTATGGCCTTTGCCGGCCTCAATGCGGCTTATCTTGGTTGGTGTGAGCGAAAGGGCGCAGCCCGCATTCAGCGGCGTGTCGGACCGACCGAGGCCGGTTGGGCCGGCCTGGCTCAGCCCCTTGCAGATGGCCTGAAGCTGATGAGCAAGCAGCTGCTGGTGCCTGACGGTGTGGACAGCATCATTTTTCGGGTGGCCCCAGTGCTGGCGATGATCCCGGCCATCACCTCCATGGTCGTTATTCCTTTTTCTGGAGGTATCGAAGCACGAGGCATGGAGCTTTCGGTGCTGTTGCTCTTTGCTCTCGCCTCGTTGAGCATGATCGCCATCCTGCTGGGAGGCTGGGCTTCGGGTAATAAATATGCAATTATTTCCTCCGCACGTGCCGTCTCGCAGAACCTCGCCTACGAAATCCCCATGTTACTGACCGTGATCACTATTGTAATGATTTCCGGTTCGATGAACCTGCGTGAGATAGCGCTGGATCAGCAGGGCGGTTTCTGGCATTGGAATATTTTCCGTCTGGAAAATGGCCATTTTGTTATCATGTGGATCTCCTTTATCATCTTTTTTATCTGCTCTATAGCGGAAACCAATCGGGCACCCTTTGACATGACCGAGGCGGAGAGCGAATTGGTTGCAGGATATATGACCGAGTACGGATCCATGGGGTTTGGTCTGTTCATGATGGGGGAATACCTCAACATGGTCGTTGGTGCTTGTTTGACCACCGTCCTGTTTCTGGGCGGCTGGGATTGCCCATTTGGAAAGACGCCAGGAGTCTGGTGGTTTCTCATTAAAATATATATCCTTCTATTCACTGTGATATGGATCCGCTGGACCTATCCACGGACACAGATCTACCGGCTACTCAATCTGAGCTGGAAAATACTTATTCCATTTTCGCTGGCAATCCTGATTATTACAGCAGCTCTAATCAAGGTGTTTTGAGTTATGAATGAATATTGGAGCGATATTTTCAACGGCAGTAAAAGTCTGATTACCGGATTGCTAATCACAGCCCGGGAGTTCTGTAAACCGGTTGTGACCGAACGGTATCCCTACGAGGTCCCCACAATGACCCCGCTTTTCAGGGGCCATATTGAACTCATCGGCAACGAGGAAACCGGACAGCCGAATTGTGTAGTCTGCGGCCTGTGCCAACGTGCTTGTCCCTCTACCTGTATTAGTCTGGAAGGGAAAAAGGCTGAAAGCGGGAAAGGCAAGGTCCTTACCCGCTATATTCTCGATTTCACGAAATGCAGCCTTTGCGGTGCCTGTGTCGAAAGTTGCAACTTTAACGCGCTGCAATTTTCTAAAGAATACAATCTGGCCAGCTTTGATAAGAACGACTACATCATTGATCTGTTGAAACGGTTGGAGGATCAGAACCAATGCAAGCAATAGTCTGTCAACCGGCTGCCGCACCGCTGCTTTTTTCCGCAGAGGGAATGGTCGGGATCATTTTTCTGCTGACTGTAACTCTGGTGCTCGCTGGTGCCGTCATTGCTGTCAGCGCCCAGCGTCTGGTGCGAGCAGTTTCCGGTCTGGCTGTCTGCTTCACCGGTCTGGCCGGAGTCTACTATTTTCTGCTGAGTCCGTTTCTCGCGATGATGCAGATGTTGATTTATGTCGGCGCGGTTTCCATTTTGATTGCTTTTGGAATCATGATGGCCGCACCGGAAGAGAAGAGGGGAGCTGGAATGAAAAACCGTTCATTGCTTGCCGGACCGCTGGCATTCAGCGTAGGCGCATTGATGTTCGCCGCCATGACTGTCTTGGGATTGAAAACCCAGTGGCAGGTCTTTCCCCGCCAGGGAGGCAGCGATATCGAGGCCATCGGTATAGCACTTTTAACAACCCACTCTCTGGTGTTTGAACTTATTTCGATTGTTCTGCTTATGGCCATTATAGGTGCCGTGGTCCTTGCCCAGAGAGGGAGAAACTAACCGATGCAACTGCTGAATCTATATAACTGCCTGTCGACGTACCTGGTCATCGGGGCACTGCTTTTTTCTTTTGGGGTATACGGTATGGTTGTTCGTCGTACCGTGATCGGCATGCTGATTTCCTCGGAATTCATCCTTGCTGCCGCTTCAACCAACTTCATGGCTTTTAATCGTTTTCTGGCTCCAGACCCGACGGTCGGACAGATCTTTACCCTGTTCATCATGGCCATTGCAGCCGCTGAGGCCGCCATTGCCGTTAGTATAATGATTGCCGTCTATCGTAATTACAAGACCATTGATACCGACGATCTTGTTGATTTACAGGGGTAAATGGAGAAAATGATCATGGAAGCCGTTTCCACCACTGCACATATCGTCGAAAACTCCAACCTGTTGCTGGCGGTCATTATCCCGCTCTTCGGCAGCTTGGTGGTGATGACCCTGAAGAACCATCCCAATCTGCGGGAATTTGCTTCTTCGTGCTCATCCATTCTGCTTTTTATTATTGTTCTCTCTTTTATACCCGCCTTAAAAGCGGGAGAGACCCTGGTCTACCCGATCTTTCAGCTCCTGCCTGGTCTGTCGATCACTCTGCGTGCCGACGGCTTTTCCATGATCTTTGCCATGGTTGCCTCGTCATTGTGGATAATTGCCGTCTTTTATTCCATGGGATACATGCGCGCTCATGATGAACCCTGCCAGACACGGTTCAACGGTTGTTTCGCGCTGTCCATTTTCGGTGCTATCGGGGTGGCGTTCTCTGATAACCTGTTCACTCTGTATCTCTTTTACGAAATTGTATCGGTCTGCACCTATCCTTTGGTGGCACATCATCAGGACAAAGAATCTTATGAAGGTGCACGGAAATATATAGTCTACCTGACTTCGACCGCGAAATTTTTTCTCCTGCCAGCGCTCATTCTCATCTATGTACTGGTCGGTCATCTTGATTTTCCTCATAATATTTTGACAGGCATCATTCCCTCCTCAGCTCCAGGCTGGGTGGTGATCATGCTGTACATTTTTTGTCTGTTCGGATTTGCCAAGAATGGCATTATGCCGTTCCACCACTGGCTTCCCGGCGCGATGGTTGCCCCCACTCCAGTATCGGCCCTCTTGCATGCGGTTGCCGTGGTTAAAGTCGGTGTATTCTGTACCACCAGAACCATGCTGTATGTTTTTGGTGTCGAGACTATGACTCGTTTCAACCTCGGCATCCCTACCGCTTATTTCGTCGGCTTCACCATCATCATGGCCTCGGTCATTGCACTGTCCAAGGATAACCTCAAAGCTCGACTGGCCTATTCAACCGTCAGCCAGTTGAGCTATATTATCCTTGGCGTGGCTATGTTGACCCCGCACGCCATTGAGGGCGGATTGATCCATATTGTCAATCACGCCTTTTCCAAGATCACCCTGTTCTTCTGTGCAGGTGCAATTTACATCGCCTCCCATAAAAAATATATCTCGGAAATGAGTGGGCTCGGGCGCACCATGCCCTTTACCTTCGGCGCCTTTGCCATTGCTTCGCTGTCGATGATCGGCGCGCCGCCGGTTGCCGGCTTCGTGACCAAATGGTACCTGCTGGTTGGATCGATGGAAGCGCATCAGGTTGGTATCCTATTGATTCTCATTGCCTCGACCGTGCTCAATGTCGGTTATTTCGCGCCGGTGACCTATAAAGCTTTTTTTGGAAAGCGACCTGCGGGCGAGGCTGAAACCGGTATCAAGGAAGCGCCGTTAAGCATGTTGATTCCGTTATTGATCGCTGTCACGGTTTCGGTGGTCATCGGTATATACCCCAATTTCATGATGCAATTTGTTCGGATGGTGACAGGATGACGAATCTCATTGAATATTTACAGGCCCACCTGAAGATGGTAGTGGCGGTCTGCTTCGTCCTTCTTGCTGGTATTGCCGGATCGACCCTGCTGGTCGACAGCAGCCATGCCCATACCTGGGCTGAAAAGCATATACCTTTTTTCTGGTCCTTCTTTGGTTTTTCTGCAGCAGCAGCTATCATTGGTATCACCCGCTGGCTTGGGCGTTCGGGTATCCAAACCTCGCCCGATGTGTATACCTGTTCCACCTCAACAGCCTGTGAGGAAGAATAATGACCTCCAGTTTTATCCATCCTTCTCTTATATTGATTTGTGGCGCGCTGTTGCTGCCCTTTATCCAGGGACCACTGAGAAAACCGTATCTTTTTCTCATCCCCCTTCTAACGCTGAGTGCTGTAGTGTTGAACAGCACGCTGACTGGAAACTTTGCCACGGTATCGTTTCTTGATTGGCAGCTGACTTTCGGTAGAGTCGATAAACTATCCATCGTTTTTGCCCTGATCATGGGCTTGATGGCCGTCATTGGCACCTTGTACGGTTTGCATGTCGACCGTGCCGGAGAGCATATGGCAGCTTGGTTCTATGCCGCCGGTTCATTGGGCACCATTTACAGTGGGGATTATCTCAGTTTGTTTTTTTTCTGGGAGATGATGGCCTTTTCCTCGGTTTTTCTTATCTGGTTTCGGCGCGGTAAACAGTCGTTGCCCGTTGGATATCGCTACCTGCTGGTTCATACCGTTGGCGGGATTATCCTCTTGGCCGGCATCCTGCTGCGCTATCAGGCTGTAGGCAATATCGCCTTTGATTTGATGGATGTCACCCATCCCCAATTGTACACCTGGCTGATCATGATCGGTTTCGCACTGAACGCGGCCATGGTGCCACTTCATTCATGGTTGCCAGAGGCGTATTCGGAGGCCTCATTCAATGGGGCTGTTTTTCTTTGCGCCTTCACTACCAAGACAGCGGTCTATGTTTTGGCTAGATCCTGTGCTGGTATGGAAATTCTCGTCGTGCTGGGAGTGGTCATGGCCTTGTACGGTGTCATCTATGCGGTCATGGAAAATGACATCCGTAAACTGTTGGCCTGGTCCATCGTTTCCCAGGTCGGATATATGGTCGCCGGCATTGGTATTGGCACAAATCTGGCTATCAACGGCGCGGTGACGCATGCGGTTGTCCACATCCTCTACAAAAGCTTGCTGTTTATGGGAACAGGCTCAGTGTTGTACATGACCGGGAAGACCAAATTTACGGAACTTGGTGGGCTCTACAAAAAGATGCCCGCTACTTTCTTCTTTACCATTATCGGGTGCCTATCAATCTCAGCGGCGCCTTATTTTGCAGCGTATGTCAGCAAATCGATGATCATCACCGCCGGATTTGATCACCACCTCAACTGGGCTTCCTGGCTGCTCATGTTCGGAGCCACCGGTACGTTCATGTACAATGGGCTGAAGCTGCCTTATTTCCTCTTCTTTGGCAAAAATAATTGCAGTTCCGAGACGTGGGGAAAAGCGAGTGATCCTGAGTGGAACATGTTGACTGCCATGACCATTGGCGCCACGCTTTGTGTTTTAGTAGGTACCGCACCCGGATTTTTGTATGCTCTGCTGCCCTACGAAATGGAATATACGCCGTTCACAACGTATCACTTGGTGGAAACCCTGCAATTGCTCGGTTTTGCCGCTCTGGCTTTTTTTCTGTTGAAGAAATATGTGGAACCGGTCGACCGCATCTGTGTTGATATTGATTGGTTGTATCGTCGTGCGGGTTCAGCATTTCTTTGGCTGGTGAAACATCCGTTACAATGGGGTGACACCGCTTGGGGTGAGGCCTATCGTGTGGTCGGGCTCCAGGTTTTGATGACGCTGAGTCGTTTCTGGAGTTGGTTTGACTGGAACGTAATTGACGGTATTGTTGACGGGATTGCCCGACTGGTGCGCAGCCTTGGCGGCAAAGTTCGCATCCTGCAAAGTGGCCAGATCCAACTGACCCTCTTTTATGCGTTTTCTCTTGCGGCGCTCCTGCTTGTTACCTTCATCTTTTTTCAGCTGCTCTAAGGGGAAATAGAGAATGGATCTGTTACTTATCAAAGAGGGGTTTCCTCTGCTCAGCTTTCTTGTTTTTTTACCCATGGCCGGGGCCTTAGTGCTCCTTTTTTTCCATGGGGAATCTTTTGCTCGCTTTTGGACGCTGATCATTACTTCGTTGACCGCTGTCTGTTCTTTGCCCCTACTAGCAGGCTTTGATTCTACAAGCGCAAAATATCAATTTGCCGAGGCCTACGACTGGATTCCCCGTTTTCATATCAACTACATTATCGGAATCGACGGTATATCCATCTTACTGGTATTACTTACGACCCTGATTATGCCATTTTGCGTCCTCGCATCGTGGAGTTACATTAAAGCACGGGTGACCCCGTTTATGTTTTGTCTGCTGGTCATGGAAACCTCCATGATTGGTGTATTTGTCTCCTTGGATTTCGTTCTGTTTTATATTTTCTGGGAATTTATGCTCATCCCCATGTATCTCTTGATTGCGATCTGGGGTGGACCACGCAAGGTCTATGCATCCATCAAATTTTTCCTCTATACGCTGGCCGGTTCGGTATTATTACTGGTAGCAATTATTGCCCTCTATCTGAAAACAGGCAGTTTCTTTATTCCGGATATGATGTGGCAGAATTATTCTGCCACCTTTCAGGTCCTTGTTTTTCTCGCTTTTTTTCTGGCTTTTGCTATCAAAGTCCCAATGTTTCCTTTTCATACCTGGTTGCCTGCTGCCCATGTTGAGGCACCAACTGCGGGCTCGGTTATTCTTGCTTCCGTGCTGTTGAAAATGGGAACCTACGGTCTGCTCCGCTTCTGTCTGCCGATTACCCCCGATGCCACCATGCTCCTCGCCACTCCTATTCTTTGGTTGTCGATAGCCGGTATCATTTATGGCGGATTTACTGCGCTTGCTCAAAACGATATGAAAAAGCTTATTGCCTACTCATCGGTAGGCCACATGGGCTTTGTTACGCTGGGAATCTTTGTTCTCAATACCCGAGGTGTTGAGGGGGCTATTCTACAGATGATCAACCACGGTGTTACCACCGGCGCTCTGTTTCTCTGTGTGGGGATGATTTACGAACGCACCCATAGTCGGGAACTGGCCCTGGCAAGCGGAGTCGGTAAATATATGCCCTGGTTTGTCACTTTTCTCGTCTTTTTCTCCCTTTCCTCCTTTGGTTTTCCGGGAACCAACTCGTTTATCGGTGAGTTTCTTGTCTTGGCCGGCACTTTTGAACATGATAAGATTCTCGCCCTTGCCGCTATTCCTGGAGCTGTTCTTGCGGCGGCTTATATGTTGCGCATGCTGCAAAAAATTGTCTGGGGAGGAACCAACAATCCCGATCAGTCCTATCTCACGGATCTTAACGTCCGTGAAATTGCCGTCTTGGCTCCGTTCCTGCTGTTTGTATTTTGGATAGGATTGGGACCGCAACCTTTTATTGACCTGATGCACGCCTCGGTGACCAACTTGCTTGAGCATTTACAGCAATGGCAGCAGCATCATCAGGTTGCTGCCGTACTGTGGCGTTAAGCGATAAATATGAATCCTGCAAACCGTGTCAATATCCTCGCTGCTGTAGGCAGCGGGTATTGAGGAAACAAGAAGAAAGGCGATATATATGGTTATTTTACCCGAACTTGTGCTGCTTACCGGAGCACTTGCTTTCTTTGTTATCAGCCTCGGAAACACATCCGACGGCCGTGCGGCTAAATTCACCGCACTTTTTTTTGGTTTTGCAACATTTATAGCCACCTGTCTCTCTTTTCAGTCGCAGGGACTTCTTTTTTACGGTTCCTATGCCGTTGATCAGTATTCTCAGCTGTTTAAGGTGCTGATTGGCTTTTCTTTGGCTTTGCTGATGATATCGGGACAAAATCTTAAAGGTGTCCGAAACAGCATTCGACCTGAATATTATATGTTTTTGCTGCTCAGCGTTCTGGGGTTAATGATGCTGGTCAGTTCGGTTGAGTTAATCGCTATTTTCATCGCTCTCGAACTGTCTTCTTTTGCCCTCTACCTGCTGGTTCCTATGCGAGATGATTTCACTGGCATCCGTATGCAAATGGAAGCCGGTATGAAGTATATCCTTTTCGGGGTCATGGCCACCGGATTCATGCTGTACGGCATGAGTTACCTGTTCGGTTTGAGTGGATCAACTTATCTCAAGGACATCATCGCATATTTTTCTGCAGGAAATCTTCAGCCAGCCGTGATTATTGCCGTGGTGATGATACTTGCTGGATTTTTCTATAAACTGGCGGTTTTTCCAATGCATTTCTGGGTACCTGATATTTATCAGGGAGCCTCGAATGAGACTACGGGATTTATTGCAACCATTCCGAAATTTGGTGCCGTTGCACTTCTCATAAGGTTTCTTGTTGTGCCGACAGGTGAGTCGATCTTCTTGATAAAACTACTGGCCGTACTCGCTGTTTGTTCCATGTTTTACGGCAATCTCTGTGCCCTGGTTCAGAAAGATATCAAACGCATGCTGGGCTTTTCCGGTATCGCGCATGCTGGTTTTGTCATTCTGGGGCTTTTGA
Organism: Desulfobulbus sp.; assembly: GCA_041622895.1. Lineage (GTDB taxonomy): Bacteria > Desulfobacterota > Desulfobulbia > Desulfobulbales > Desulfobulbaceae > Desulfobulbus. The sequence goes on from JBFJXW010000032.1 coordinate 23,975, forward strand.
CCATGAAAGGGGAGGGCTATGGCATAGCCATCTATTATATAGCCGGTTACGTGATGATGAATCTTGCTTGTTTTCTCGTAATTAGCAATGTCTCCCAAAAAGGAGAGAATTTACAGATTGAGGACTTCAACGGCCTTTATCGAAGGCAACCTGTTTTGGCCTTTATCCTGGCTGTGGGGCTTTTTGCCTTGGCCGGTATCCCGCCCTTTGTTGGCTTCATGGCTAAATTTATGATCCTGACCTCGGCCCTGCAGGCCAATCATCTGCTGATAGTTTGTCTGGCTGCCATTAATACTGCCATAGCTATTTATTATTATCTGTCGGTGGTGAGAGCCGCATACACAGCCGACCCCGAGGATCGACCAGCTGTTTCGGTACATCCAATGATTCAGGCCACAGGCATTGTACTGGTTGTTGTTATTGTACTGATGGGTGCCTTACCAGCGAAGTTTGTCGATTTTGCCGGTACTGTTGTACAATCGCTGCTCTAGAATACGACTACAAAATTTAAACAAAAAAGGGGACGCTCTTATGAGCGTCCCCTTTTTTGTTTACTAGGGTAGTAGACGTAAGATGGTACTCAGGCCAAATGTTCCAAACCTGGCGCAGGAAAGGATGCACAAAGTTTTTCAATCGCTCCGGCAATCTCGACTTGCAGGTTGGTGTTGGTAGGATCGGAGATAACAGCATCGATCCACTTGCCGATTTGTACCATGTGTTCTTCGGTAAAACCGCGAGAGGTAACGGCTGCCGTTCCCAGACGTATGCCACTGGGGTCAAAAGGTTTGCGGGTATCGTAGGGAACAGCGTTGTAATTGAGAACAATACCTGCGGCATCCAGAGCCTTGGCGGCTATCTTGCCAGTGACCCCTTTGTTGGTAAGATCAATCAGCAGCAGGTGGTTCTCCGTGCCTCCGGTAACCAAATGATATCCCTTGTCTACCAGAGTCGTTGCCAACGAACGGGCATTTTTGACAATCTGTGCTGCATACTGCTTGAAATTATCTGTATTCGCCTCTTTCAAAGCAACGGCAATGGCTGCAGTGGTGTTATTGTGCGGCCCCCCCTGCAGTCCGGGAAACACTGCTTTATCAATGGCCTGTGCATGTTCCTGTTTGCACATGATCATGGCACCACGAGGTCCGCGCAGCGATTTATGGGTAGTGGTCGTGACCACATCGGCATAGGGAATAGGAGAGGGGTGGGCTCCTCCCGCTACGAGACCAGCGAAATGGGCCATGTCGACCAACAGTAGGGCACCGCATTCATCTGCTATTTCGCGGAATTTGGCAAAATCTATGACTCGTGGATAGGCAGAGTGACCGGCGATAAGAATCTTAGGACGACAGGCAAGTGCTTTTTCGCGGATCGTATCATAATTGAGCAAACCGGTTTCCTTATCCAGCGTATAAGATTCCGCTTTGAAATATTTGCCTGAGATCGAAACCTTGGAACCATGGGTCAGATGCCCGCCGTGAGGCAGTGCCATGCCGAGAATGGTGTCACCCGGGCTGATAAAGGCCAGATAAACCGCAAGATTGGCTGGAGAACCGGAATACGGCTGAACATTAACATGGTCGGCGCCAAAAAGTTCCTTAGCTCGCTGGATAGCGAGGTTTTCGACCTGATCGATGTATTGTTGCCCTTCATAGTACCGTTTTCCCGGATATCCTTCTGAATATTTGTTGGTCAGAACTGATCCCGTTGCTTCCCTGACCGCGGTAGAGACATAATTTTCAGAGGCGATAAGTCGTATTTTATTTTTCTGACGCAATTCTTCCTGCTGGATCAGAGTAAAAATTTCCGGATCCATCTGTTCCAATGTGTTCATGGTGACTCCTTCAGTGTCAAAAAATTACCGGTATACGGGGTGCCCGAACATATAACCGGAAAAGGATTCTGTTGTTATAGCGATACCCACAATTTGCAAGCGACGCCCGTCTGTTGACAGGAAATAATGGGGAGTAAGGTGTGTGACGCGGTACATGCGGGAGGTATTCCGATGGTAATCACATAAAAAAAGAGCAACGCCCCAAACGTTC
>JBFJXW010000033.1:0-24975 GCA_041622895.1 Desulfobulbus sp.
CCTCCATGCTGCGCTCCCTGGGCAATGACGCAGGGAACACAGCGGTCATGGGCGGCTTTATTGCCGGCCTGCTGAGCGGTTCCGTGTCACTGCGGTCCTCCTCCTACAGCACGGTCCTGCGTTGGATTTCAGGGGCGGAAGACGGTGTTGCAACCGTCCATGCCCTCATTGGCCAGAGCCTTGGCAAACTGCAATCCACGCTCTCCGTGGTGGACAGCCTGCAAGCGGACCAGGTCGTGGCTGCAATCATGCCCTGTTACCGTGGCATCAGACAGGCCGTTGAGGGTCTTGCAGCCGATCACCCCTTGCGCCTGCAACTGGAACACTCCCTGGCATCGAGTTCTCCGGCAGACCTGCTGGCCGGCATCACCGCCAATCTCCCTGCGTACCGAACGCAAATCGACAACGGCATCAAGTCGTTGCAACGCCTCGAAACGTCCGGTTTCAGTCAGATAACCGCTGCCGGAGATGCCCTGCGCAATGCCTTCCAGCCCCTGGTCGATGTGCAATGGAAACTCATTGTCCTGGTGCGGCGCTTTGGCATTGATCCCGTGGGCAAACCACTGATGGTTGTTATCGGAGAACTGCTGGCCGCTCTCAGGCCCGGCTCGGCGCTTGAGCCGTTCACTGCCGTGGTGGAGGCCCTGAAAGCCCAAATACATGCCCTTATCACCGCTCTTGTTGTCCCCATCAAAGAAGCAGTCAGTCAGATACAAACCTTACTCGATACCATTAATATCAAGCTGATCAGCGATGAACTCAAAGCGGTCCATACCCAGATTCGCACGGAGCTGTTAGCTTTCCGCCCCAGCGTGCTGCTCGCTGAACCCCTTGATGCCTTTGACGACCTGCGGGGCGGCATTGAAGCGTTTGATCCCTTCGCAGCCGTGCGCACCGTTATCAACGAGTTTAAGGACGAAGCGGAAGAACTGCTGGGCTCGGAAAGCCTGCTCAGGCCTTCCGTCATGTTTGCCGGTCTCCTTGAGCAGTACCAGCGGATCCTCAGTCTCGCCGACCAGCTCAACGTCCGCGACGCCCTGCAGCGGGTGCTCGAGGAGCTTGATGCCATTAAAGAGCAGCTCGATGACGGTTTGAGCGAAACAGGAGAAGCCTTTACCAGGCTGCAGGGAGCGCTGCCGTGATTGCCCTGCAGTATTTCATCAACAGCCTGGCCGTGTTTCTCGATGATGCGGTGGAGACCACCCTGACCACAGTGGGCGCGGTGCGGCCCAGCAAGGTGTCGGAACTGCCGGCGGTCACGCTCTCTATGGCGGAACTGACCTGCGCCAAAGTCGGGGTCGGCGGCAACCCCAGCAATCTGGTGCATGGCTCCATGCAGATTGCATTGACCCTGGATCTGGCGGACCCGGTGATCCTCTTTCCGGACAATGAAGCGGTCAACCTGCTCAGCGAAGACCGGATAACCGTGCAGATTCCCCACCAGCCCCTGGTTGACCTGAACGGCTCAAGCCCGGAGTTTCTCGACCAAAGCGATATCATGGCAACACTCGACGATACTCCGGTGACCGTTGTGCAGACGCCTCCGCAGAATGGTCAATGCAGACTGCACACGGCCACCGGCATCATGGAATTCGGTGCGGCGCTTCCCGCAACCGGGCAACTCGTCATCCTCTATCGGATAGGGCAGTGGGAAGCGGAAACCACACGATGCTCAGGTCTGCTGCAGGTTGATGTTTTTGCATCCGGAGCGGCAGATACCGAACAACTGAGCAATGACATTGCCGTTGCTCTTTCTCGCAAACCGCACAATATCATGAGAGGCTTAACCAGACTCTCGCCTGTTACCTGGGGCGCTATTGAAACGCCAGCTGCCCCCAAAGGCAACACCATGCTCCGGACATTACGGTACAATTTTACCTTTGATCACGAACAACCAATTATCAGTACAGGCGGTGGTCCAATCCGAATCATAGACGTTTGGTCGGCGATGGGGCCGGAACAGTTTTTCATCACCAAGAGGGATAACCATGAGTGAATCCATTAGCGAAATGATCCTGCCGGGAACCTACATTGAAGTCAGAGCCGAAGGGCTCATCGGTGTCGGAGGCATCGCCACGGGAAACATCGGGCTTGTCGGCACAGCGGCAAAAGGGCCGAAAAACAAGGCGGTTGCCATCGGCAACTATGCTGAAGCCCTTGATTTTTTTGGTGAACCCAATGCCTGGGACACGGAAAACAAACTGTCCCTGGTTCGCACGGCCCAGATGGCTTTTCAGGGCGGCGGGAAAAATGTGTTTGCCGTCCGTATTGCCAACGGTGATCCGGTCAAAGCAGCGGGAACGATCCACAGCGTCAATGCCGTCACCCCGGCCGATTTCACCATGACGGCCAAGGAAGCGGGCACCTACGGCAACCAGATCAGCTATTCCGTCACTGAGGTAACGCTCAAAGGAGGCGGAAAAACCTATGTCCTGGCCCTCAAATACAGAAATATCAAAGAGGTGTACGAGGGATTGAACATCGGACAGATACACGCCCAGGTCAAAGCGGAAAGTATGCTGGTCGATGTTTCCGATGCCGTCAATGCAGGCGACGCCCTTCGGCCGGCATCGAGCAGGGCCTTGAATAAAAATGCCGACGACAGCAACGGCACAGCCGGTCAGGATCACGCCAATGTCAGCGGTGTTGACCTGGAAGAAGGATTGGCCGTGCTCGAAAACGAGCCGGTCAACATTCTGCTGGTCGGCGGATTCGATGTACAAAGCGGCGGCGACAAGGTGGGCGCGCACCTGGAACGAACGGAAAATATCGGCAAAGAGCGCATCGCCATTCTCGGCGCCAGTGCCAGCACCTCCTCAACCGTTGAAACAGACGCCGCTGCCGTCAACGATGACAGGATTGTCCTGGTGGCTCCCGGCATGAAAACCGATGACCCGTTCAGCAAAAGGGAAGTCACCTATCCGCCGGCCTACCTGGCCGCTATCATCGGCGGCAAACTCTCCACCCTTGCGCCTCATATCAGCATGACCAACAAAGACGTTGCCATCAAAGATCTCAGCGAGCAGTACAATGAGACGGTCACCAAAAAACTGCTGAACAAAGGGGTGCTGCTCGTACGGACCAAATTCGGCAAGCAGATTGTCCGAGCCATTACCAGCCAAGATGGCCCCTTCACCCAGATTTCCATCAGGCGTATTGTCGACTATGCCAAAGCCGGCGTCCGCAAGGGAGCTGACCCGTATATCGGCAGACTCAATAATGCCAGGGTGCGGGCAGCGCTGAAAGCCACCCTGGACGGCTTTCTTTCGCAGATGCTGATGGACGAGATGCTGGTCGGCTATGAACTGGCGGTTACCGCGACCCGCAGCCAGGAAATAAACGGCATTGCCGCGGTCACCATGACGCTCAAGCCGACTTTCTCGATTGACTACATCCGGGTGACTATGAATCTCGAGTAACGCTGCTGCAGGTGGCCGCGGAAGCTCTACTTTTTCAAACCGTACAACATTCAGGAGTCAACTATGCCGAATACCAACGTGTACACCGGACTTGACGGGGCCATCACCGTGGCCGTGGAATCAGGCCCAGAAGGCGATGCCGCCAAAACAGTGGCCGACACCTATGAACTCTCTCCCATAGGCAGAGCCACCGGGGTGACCATCCAGGTGCATTCCGATATGCGGCCTTTTCATGAAATCGGCCAGCGGTACGCTTCCGAACTCAGGCCGGGCAATGTCAATATCAGCGGGACCATCAACCGGGCCTTTATCAATGGTGCCCTGCTGAAGCTGATGCTGGGCGACGGCGCCAATACCAACAGGCCGGCAACTGCTTTTGTCAGCCCAAGCTTCAATCTCAGCCTGCGCCATCAGAATCAGGCTATTCCCGGCAACGCGGCGACCATCACCGTGCATGGGGTTAAACTGAACACGTGGAATTACTCCATGCCGGAAGACGATTTTGTGCTGGAACAGGTTTCTTTCAAGGCCCTGTGGATAAGCGCCGAGGATGAGTCGGCATAACACTATGACCCTAACAACAGAAGACCTGCTTTTTTCGGCGGAAATCACCCACAACATTGCCATTCCGCCGCATATTCTCCACCCGGCTGAAACCGGCAAGGAACCGCCGCCGGAGCCGGAAACGGTCGAACTGCGTCCCTTGCGCCTGATAGACCTGCAGCGCATCCAGAAGGCTGGCCAGAACCAGAACTATCTGACCTCGGTGCTCATGGTCCAGCAGGCGCTGGTTGATCCGCAGATGACCATTGACCAGGTGAACAACCTCCATGCAGGCCTGGTCCAGTTTCTGCTGCAGGAGGTGAACCGCATCAGCGGCCTGGGGCTGGCGGAAGAGGAACTGCGCCAGACGGTGCAGGCCCCTCTGGCCAAGGCCTGTTTTATATTGGCCAGGGAATTCGGCTGGACGCCCGAGCAATGTGCGGGATTGACCATGGGCCAAATTCTGCTCTACCTGGAAATGCTGGGCACCAATCAGGAGGATAAAGGCTGATGAACATTGAACAGCTGGTCGGCCTCGGCCGCGCAACACTGCAGCGCCTTGCAACCAACAGCGACCGTATGTCAGCGCTTCTGCAGGCTGACACGGTCCTGATGCTGCACAGCTGTTCATCCCTCAATGACGTGCTCCGGCCCCTCTCCTTATCCGGCGACCAAGGCTTGCGTCGCGGCGTGGCGGCCCGTGCCGATGCAGCCCCCGCCCGGCAGGTCAGGAGCGGAGGGGATTCACGGCTCGCACCACCTCTTCCAGGCGCAGCACCCCAACCGGACCGGTCGACCGGAGTGCCGCGTTCACCAAGACAGACAATGCCCGCACTGCCAGCCGGCTGTGATGTCGCCCCCAGCCGGCAGCGGGTGCACAACCTGCTCAACCGTCTCCGGCAGGAACTGAAAGACGAAGACCAACGGACCGCCACAAGCAGCCGTACCCTGCCTGGCGATATAATTCCTGTCGCTGAGGATATGACAGAGCTGCAACCGCCGAACAGACAATCCGGCGGCAGCCGGAAGCACCGAGCTGTGGCCGTGCAGGGGCAAACAGGATCTCACCCCTTGCCCGCCACAGCCTCTGAAGGCGAAACCACCGACTGGTTTGACCGCCACCCCCGGCACCAATCTACCGCCGCACAGTTGTTGTCTGCGGAGGCAGAGCACACCATCCCCGCCGCCACCCTGCGAGCCTGGACAAGTCCGCTCCCGGCGGCCAAAGGACGGGACAAGGAATTGGCCGTGGCGCAGGAGACCAAAAAACGTGGTGGTGTCGTGGCTGCACCGCCTCGGTCACCGTCACCATCGAGAGGGCAACAACCCGAGACAGACACAGCAATTGCGAGGAAGCAAAGCAGACACTTCCCCGCTGATCAGGCAGGCCCTGCACCATTGTCACCGCTTTCGCAGGCAGAAACCGCATCACCTGCGGTGCCGCCACGAGCAACGCCTGCCAGCCAACTGGAACAGCTGGTGCAGCGATGGCAGGCAGGTACCCCGGCAACACAGGCACAACAAACAGCACGGGACAAACAGGTCGGCACAGTCGCACCAGGAGAAGGCTCTGCATCAGGAGGCTATTTTCCCCCGGCCCCGGTCTCTTCCGGTGAACGTGACGATCGGAACCTCTTTGCGGCGCAAAGCCACAGCCCGATTGACCAGGATCACGTTTTCGCGGAGACCCTGGAACGCGTGCTGCAGCGAGAAATACGCCGCCACGGCATCGAGGAGGAGCAATGAGCCTTCCTCGACCGGCATGCACCATCAACGCCGATGGAACGGAGTACACCAGTGCTGAAGCGGCATTGCGTTCCATGGACATTGAACTCGGCCTGGGATGCGGTCATGATCTGGCCATGATCCATTGCAGCCATCTCTCTCCTTTACGGGATGCCCAGCCTGATGCGGTCTGCACCATTGCGCTGGGCACTGCGGATGCCGAGGTGGACGTCTTCAGCGGCATCATCACCAGGGTGGAGCAGCGGCTGACTGGTGTGAGCGTTGAGGTACTGGCCGCCACCTATCCCCTATCAGGGTTGTATGGCGCGCAGGCCTATCAGGACCAGACCGTTGCCGACATCATCAGCGATCTTGCCGGTCAGGCAGCAGTCGACACCGGGGCCATTGATGCCGCACTGGCGGTAAAAATCTGGCATGTAACCGAACAGCGTTCCGCCTGGTGGCACATCAACCGCCTGGCCCGCATGGGGGACTATGAAATCCTCTGTGACCCGACAGGAGCGCTCACCGTCCGACCGGTGGGCAGCGGCGGCCTCAGCCACACCCTGCGCTTCGGCGCCGAGATCCTTTCGCTGCACACCGCCCGGCACAGAGACTCCGGAGTCCGCTATCAATACGCACCTGCGGGGGCGGGCAGTGAGCTGGGCAGCGACAAGGGGCACATCAGCCTGCGAGAACCGGTCGGCGATAGCCCTGACGGCCCGACAACCATTGACGGCGCGCTCCGGGACCGTGACACGGCCGAGAAAATGACCGATGGCGCCGATGGCCGAAGGATGCGAGCACTGTTCAGCGGCACAGCACTGATCATGGGCAACGGCGCCATCCGACCCGGTGATACCGTTGAGGTGACCGATGTTCCCGAGCAGGATGCGGTCAGCGCCCGGGTGCTGCGTGTTCAGCACCGTTTTGACGGGAAACGAGGATTCACAACCGCCTTACACCTGGGAGGAACGCCGTGAACGCCATCATCCCGGCATTGCAGACCATTATCCGTGATCAGATCAAAGAGAAGCAGGATGTGCAGCTGGGCATCGTCACCCAGGTTTTCACCAACGAAGGCGGAGCAGGGGAGGACAACATCGCCGTCAACCTCCGCCTGCAGGGCAGTGGCTGCGAGCTGCAGAAAATACCGGTGATGATCAGCCGTCTTGGCTTGTCTCATGCGCCCCGGGTCGATGATCTTGCTGTATTGGCGTTTATCGGCGGTGACCTCAACAATGCGGTGGTGCTGGGCTTTCTCTATGACGAACAGCATCGGGCACCGGATGCCGGTCCGGAAGAAATCGTCTACCAGGTGCCGGATGATGCCGACGACGCCCTGCGGCGCTTCCACATCGAACTGCCCAGCGGCAACAGCCTGACCTTGCTGGACGGAAAACTCGAGGTGGCCATGGGATCAACGACCATCACCGTTGAAGCGGATGGGGCTATCTCCATCAAGGCGGGCGGCGATATCGCCATCAATGCCTCCGGCGCCCTGAACCTGGAGGCCGGGGGAGACGTGAACATCAAAGGGAAAAACGTCAACATTGAAGGACAGGCCGGGGCGAACGTCAAAGGCCCCACCATAAAACTGGCCGGTATGACCGATTTCAGTCCGGCCTAACCCACGGGTTGTTGAGCGAAGGCTGTTGCCGGTCTTCAAGTTGAAGACATAAACCGTACGTTGAGGAAAAGAGAGAAACCATGCCCGGAAATCCTGTCACCATAGGCTGTGCTGTCATCCTTACCCCTGGAGTTGCAGGCCCGCCCGATTCCGGGGTGATTACCACGATTCTGCAGAGCCATGTCACCGCCGGTTCCATGCCTCTGGCCACGGCCGGTTCCATGTGCCAGATGATCAATTCCCTTTCCGGCGTCCCCTACATGCTGCCCATCGGCAATGTAGGCATGTCCCAATCCGTTACCGTAGGCAATCAGGGGCTGGTACGGATGGGGGACAAAATTCCGTCCGGTCCGGGCATTCTCATGATTCTCGGACCACCGGCGGCACCCTACGTCACTGATACAGGAGCACCCTAATGAACGGAGCAGCCCTTGACAAACGCATGCGGCGAATGGGCAGCGATCTCAAGCTCAGCTTCAGCGGTCCTTCCGGATGGTGGGAGGATGCGGACCAGGAAATCAACCGGCAGGTGCGCCGGGGCAATGACCTGGCTGTTGCCCAAGGCCTTGATGCTATCGACCAGATGCTGATCAATCGCCTGAAAACGCAGAAAGGAGAACTCACCGCCCTGGGCCATCCCAACTACGGCAGCCGCCATCATGAACTAATTGGTGAGCCCAATGTGGAGCGGACCCGAAATCTCATCAAACTCTATATCCTTGAAGCCCTTTCCCATGAACCGCGCCTGGAAAAGGTGCTTGACTGCACCGTCACGCGGGACCCGTCTGAACGTTCAACGGTTCGGGTCGTTATCATGGCTAAAATTATTGAAATTGACGAACCGCGCAACCTGGTTGTGCCTTTCAACCTGGAGTTATAAGCAATGAGCTTTGCTGCAGAACCCTATGGTGTATTTGTCGATGATCTGGTTACGGCCCTGACCGGCGGAACCATTCGGGAAGAGTTTGTCTACCCCGCAACCACGGACACACCGCGCCTGTCGGCGGGTGACCAGTATCTGCTGGAGACGGTCCGGCTGCACGGTGTTGCCGATGGCGCCTTCAAACGATTTGTCCTGGATAAGGACTACAGCATCGACAGCGCAGGCGTCATCAGCTGGATGAACACTCCCGCTTCGGGGAGTTCCGTGCCAGTATCGCCTGATCCGGGCAGCCGTTTTTATGTCAGCTACGAAACCAAAGCGGGCTACAAAAGACAGCCCGCGCTGACCGACCGCAACCCGGGCAGCATCCTGCGGATTCTGAGCGAGAGTTTTGCCAGGGAATATGCGGTAGTCTCCAAACAGCTGGAAAAAATTTACCAGGCAGCCTTTCTCGAAACAGCGGAGAACCGCGATCTTGATCAGGTTGCCGCCCTGGTCGGCATCACTCGAAGGGACCAGAAATATGCGGCCGGAGATGTTGTTTTCGCCCGTACCACGCCAGCCCCGGCCGATATCGTTATTCCGCTGGGCAGCTTGCTGTCCACGACTGATGTTCCTCCGGTCACCGTCGAAACTTTGGAACAGGCTATTTTGCGCGCCGGAACCCTCTCTATCTCGGTACGGGTCCGCAGCACCACGGAAGGAATCGAGGGCAAGGCCAAGGCCGGCTCGTTGACCGTCATTCACCGACCCGTGCTGGGCATTGAGACGGCGACCAACCCCCAGGCACTTGATTTCAGAGGCGGCAAGGAAGAGGATGCCGTTCTGCGCCGCCGAGCCGCCCGAGCGCTGGAAACCTCGGGCCGGGCCTCAACCCGCGCCCTGGTCGGCGCCCTGATGACCCTTGAGGGGGTGCGCGAAGAAGATATCGGCATCAAAGAGGATCACCTCAACCATCCCGGTGTGGTCCGCATAACCATTGCCGCCGATCTGACCGCACAGAAAGCCGCCCGTGCGGTGGAGCTCATCAACGAATACAAGCCCGCGGGAATCCGTATTCAGCACAACCTTAAGGTTTCGCCAGCAGCGGAACTGCAGGTCGATGGCGATGACGGCGATGCGGGCGGAGGCAGCTCGCCTTCCGGCTCCGGTGGGGCAACAACGGACAGCGTATGGAACCCTGTGGCCGTGTCTCTTTCGCTGATGCCTGCTGATGCCGCCTTGACCAGCACCCAGAAAGCACAGATACAGGACAAGGTCAAAAAAGCGGTCCTTGACCACATGGACAGCCTGGGTATTGACGAGCCCGTCATCCATAATCGGCTGTTGAGCAAGGTGATGGCTGTGGAAGGGGTGTTTGATGTGGCGCTGGAGATTTTTGATCTCGCCATGGAAGAACAGCCGCGAAGAAAAAACCTGCAACCCAAGCCTGAAACCAGGCCGCAGCTCAAAGAAGAAAACCTGACCGTTACCATGCGCGGCAGCCTCGTGGCCCTGGATCTTGATGTAACCGTGACCCGGCTTGACCTGCGCACCATCGACGATGCCCAGACCGAGCTGGCCCGGGTACGTGACGAGATCATCACCCTGATCAACACGGCGCTTGCCGCTGGATCGAGACCGCTGGAAATTACCGCCTCGTCCCTGCAGACAGCCCTGGCAGGATCGGGTAACTTTACCGTTGGTTCGCTGTCCTTCAAATCGGAATTTATGGAAGAAGGACTGCGCCTGAAACAAAGCGATGTCGGTATCACTGTTGATAAGGATCAGCAGCCATGGGTGCGCATGGTCGCGGTGGCTGATGCTCCGGGGCAGGGGAATCCATGATACGCACGGAAAAACTGATCAGCACACGGGCAACCACTATTCTGCAACGGTTCCCGCGCCATCTTGACCTGACCAGGGAAGACAAGGTTTTTGCCCATGTGGTCAATAGTCTGGCCAGGGAACTGGATGTCAAGACCATGCAGATCGGCCGGGTGCGCAAGTCCCATCGTCTCGGCCAGGCGGACGAACTGCGCGACCTGCTGCTGCTGGCCGGACTCCATGACCTGCGCCCCATCAGATTTGATATCGTTCGCCTGCGTCACGATGCCCTTACCGCCGTAGCCGACACGCTGGACGATGACAGCGCTGGCGCGGCCGACAAGGAAGAGGCGGTCACCACCCTGCGCACCCTCCTTGCCCTTGCCGATTTGGGATCCTATGCCTCAGACCATGCTCGTCTTTCCCAGGCGCTGCGCACACTCACCGGCTATACCGCATGCCTGGGTATTCTTCGTCACCAGATTAGAGAACTGATCCGCATCCACCGGGCCGGTAACGGCACGGTTCGCAGCCTGCTGGAAGCCTCTGCCGCGTATCTCCATCTTCGCGTCAATCATATTGCGCACGTCGGAGAGGACTACTGGCACATTGCCCACTGCAACGATCTCATTACCCTGCCGCCCCCCGAAGGGACAGGCCCCTCGGCTGCCACGGATGACTGGCTGGCCCTGGAGGAAAACCCTTTCAAAAAGACCACGATTGCGCCTGAACCCTTGCCCCACAGGGGTAAGCGGAAGATACTGCGCAACGGTTTTGACCCCGTGCCGGTGACCATCACGATCACCGGCATCGACGATCGCACCTGCTATCCCATGATCGTCGATACCAGCAAAGGCCATGGTCTGTACTACGCGGGCAAGGTCGGCGACGGCCAGACCCTGGAATTTACAGCAGACGGGCGGGTGCTGCTCGATGGCGCCCAAGCCGACAAGCAAGCCTTTGCCTTCACCGGTGCCGTTTTTGCGGAAAATACCGGTTTGACCAAGGCCTCGCCCACTGATTTTGCCTTCTGCAATGAACACGGCACCACACCCCATGGCCAGGGCGCTGTTTTTGTCGAAACCGAACCGGTGGCAGAGGGCTTTTCCGCCGACCTGCCGCACATGGGCGGTTTATCTCCGGCCATTACCCTTGCCGTGGGTGCAACCAACCTGCAGTTTTTCGTGCGCATCGCTCACTTCGGCGTCACAACAACCGTGCCGCCGGCAGACCAGGCAGCAGTGGAAAGCTACAGTGCCGGACACTACAACACCTCCCTGTTTGCCTTGGATGCAACCGGCGCAGGATCAACGCAAGCAGCAGCGCTCCTGGGCTTTGAGTGGCAGGAGCGGGAAGCGTTCAAAGTCCTTGTCTGGCTGCCTTCGCGGTTTGCAGGCTATGACCTGGATAACGCATCCGATGAACCGTCCCTGGCCCAACGGCTCCGTACGCTGTTGGACCGGCACAGAGCCGCAGGCATCAGCCTGGAAATCCAATACGCCTCCGATTTATGGCAGCTGCCCTACGGCTATATTACGGATCCCGATTCACCCCAATCCTACAAATCAATCACTGCAGGCAGTCGCCTGTGGAATACCGGTGCCCCTCAACCGACTAGCTGACAAGGATAACGAAAATGACAGTTGAACTCCCAGCACTCGCCCAAGTTGAACCAGGAAGGCCCATCACAGCCGATGCGTGGAACGAGATCTTAGACTCTCTTGGATTGCTTCGCGATGCCGTCAATGCCATCGGCAGCGGAGAATTACAGGTGACGGTCCATCTGGCCGGCCAAGTGAATCAAAAGATACCCCAGGCGGAAATAGTAGCCGTCAGTCAGGATACAGGCAGGGCCATCCGCGCTGCCCAGCCCTTTCCCGGACGGGATGCCCATACCATCATCGGCATCGGCGCCGGCAAATGGGATCTCCACATCACCGCGCCCAATTATCAGCTGCGCAGCGCTACCATCACTTATCCTGACGATACCGCTGTTGCCCTGGGCCTGACCCTGAACGGCAAAACGGTGCCGGATGTGTTCGGGCTCAAGCTGAGCGCGGCTAAAAGCACGTTAACCGCGCAGGGCATGACCATCTCCAAAATCCTGGACTCGGCTGGAAAAAATCACGCGGTTGATGATGCGCCGGCCAATATGGTGGTGCTCTATCAGCTGCCGGCTCAAGGGACGGTTATTGCTCCGGCGGTAGACCGCATCCGCCTGGTCATTGCCGCTGAAGTTGAAATAACCGGCATGGTCCAGGTGCCGGATGTCACCGGCATGTCACCTAATGCGGCAGCGGCGAAACTTGCTGAATACGGCCTGGTCATGGAACAGCAGATCCGCAATGTCGAAGCGTAACCGAACGATACCCAACGACTAATATCCCTGGGGGAATCACAATGGCTTCTAACCTGGAAATCAATAAAAGAATGGCCCTGTACGATACCCAATACGCCCTGAAAAAGTCTGTCCCTATCAAAGAGACCGTTAAGGATAAATATGTGTACCAACCGACATCGTACAGGGCCGTGGAGCAAAATCCGGCAGCAGGTACGCTGGTTGCCCCCGGCACCAAGGTTATTGTCTACTTTGAAGATATCTATGTAATGCCCATCGATATCTATGAAGGGGCGCATGTTGGTTACGCGGGAATGAAAGCCAGTGAGGTCATTGACAAGGTCAAGACCAATGATGCGGTGAAAAAAATCATCGAGAAAACAGAGAAAAGTGTCGACCTGACCCCGGAAGAAAAAACGATTATGGGTACCTTCTTTGTTGAAGACCTCGGACTTGAAATAAACGAGAGCGATTCGACCAGAAACAACAAAGCAGCCTATGATGTCATTGTGGCTGCGTACGGTCTGATGAAGTAGCAAGGATTCTGACTATGAAGGCAGAAAACAGCCACGCAGACATAATGCAGGAAAGTGCTGCTTCAGCCGCAAAGGCTGCAGCCGACACATCTCCTGCTCTCAAAGCGGGCGGTGGCCCTCCCTGCGCTGCACGAGTCGAAAAAATGCTCACCATCCCGGCCAATGCACTGCTGTCCCAAGTGGAGGTCAGCATTGTTGCCATGCCGGCAGGGATATGCCCTCTGGACGAGGCAGGTGAAACACGGGTCAGTCAGGATGACACCAAGAAAGCCATTATCGATCTGAAAAGAATGCGTTCGGTTTCAGGCCTGCAAGCACCACAGACGATAAGCACAATCAACACCTGGACAGGAGCGGGTTTCGGCGGCAGCGACATAACCGTGAGCAGCAAGAAAACAGCCCTCTTCCCCGAGGTCGCCACGGAACGCCTCTTGGTGACGTTTGCAACAAACGTGAAAATTCAAGACTTAGTCGACACGGGCACCATCATTTTGCCTGATGCACCGGCTGACCTTGTCCTTACCGTGAACGACAAAACAGCATGGACCCACATGGGACCGGTGAAACTTGCTCCGGCAGACAAGCAAAATGCATCACCCTCTTTTAACGAAACCGTTGCTATCACCCAGCTTGTGCAGGATGAACTGCATGCCGGGGCAGCTGCGATCAAAATTGTGCTCCGTGCAGCACTTGCCTGCCGTTTGCAACTGACCATCCCAACGCCCCACTATCTGCTCAGCCACGATGTTGTGTTTCCCGCGCAGGCCCTGGCCCTGGAGATATCCGAGGAATGCAGGTCTACGCTTTCTCTGCCCCTGCCGGCTGCAAGCAGTTCCTGGCTGGCCAGCAGTGTCTTTTTTACCCTGGAGGGCACCCCCGGGCGATCGCGGATCTTTCCTGCTGTCGGTCCCCAGGTGCTCAACCTCGGAGAGCTTGTCCTGGACAGTGAGCACGCCCTGGCCGCTTCACTGACTGCAGCGAGCTTAAGCAAGTTCAAGAACCTTGAAGGCGTACGCCTGCCCCTGCTGGTTGAACAGGGGGGAGCGGAGATAACCGCGTTTCTGCGCCAGGATGATGGCGGCAAGGTGGGAGAGTATCGCACGGATGCACCCTTTCAGTCGCAAACCGTTGAGCAGACGCAAGGGGAGCAATGGGTGCTGCTGCAACTCAGTACAGCGGTGGATATTCAATCGGAAACGGATCTCTGGCTGGAAATCAATGTTATCCGGGGCAGATGCTGGTGGCAACTGGGCAACGCAAGCGGGGCTACTGACGGAGTCGTCGCCTTGCAACGGGGTATCCCCGGAGGATCGTTCACCACCTTCACCCTGACACTGAACGGGCAGGTCCACAATCTCCAGGGGCGGCTCCGCCTCAAAGGCCAGCCTGTTACCGATGGAGCCATACATGCCATCATCCCCCTTGATCCGCAAACAGAAGAGGAACTGCAGGGCATCACCACCGGTACGGCTCCTCTCAAGGTGGAGCTGCGCTTCAAGAATGCCATACAACCCCGTAACAAGAAGCTGGAGGTGCCCCTCCATTTTCACGCTCCAGGGACCTACACAATCACCGACGCGCGGGTGGTTTATGAAGATTAACGAGGAATAGCCATGGCCAGTGATGCGAAATCATACTTTGTAGATGGTTTACGGGTTACCCCTGAACATCTGAACCATATGCAGGAGGTTTTGGCCCAGGGCATCAGCGATCTTCGAAGCGCCCTCGGCTGTAATCGAATTGCCTGGGGGGTACGGCTGCTGGTCAGCGCAGACGGCAAAACCGTGACCTTGAGCAAAGGCCTTGCACTTTCCGCTGCGGGACGGCGTCTTGTTGTCAATGAAGACACTACCCTGAAAATCACACCCATAATGGTGCCCGGAGAGGTCATTGAACCCGTCGCTCCGGAATATCAGGTTGTTTTGCGCGCAGCCAACCATGACCAGCCCCTTGCCCGAATCGGCGACGTGCAGACGATTATTTTTGCCGACACCACCATTCTTGTTGTGGCAAAAAGCGCTCTGTTGGAAAAAGACGACTTTGTCGTCGGTACCATTGCAGGCAGTGCATCCGGCACCTACAAAGTAATCCAGAATGACGCCCTCTTTCTCTGTCCGGCCTATCACGGCCATAGCGGGGATCATTTTCAGGATGCCAACGGCGTCTGGCGTTTTGATGGGACAGCTATTGAAGCAACCACCATTCCGGGTCCCGCCGGGCCAGCCGGTGCGAAAGGCGAACCAGGAGAGAAGGGGGATCCGGGCGTACCTGGACCCAAAGGGGACCAAGGCGATCCCGGTGAAAAGGGCGACCCGGGCATACCTGGACCCCAGGGGGATCCGGGAGAGCAGGGCAGCATCGGCGTCCCGGGGGTGCCTGGCGAGCAAGGACCTCAGGGACCTCCTGGGCCCAAAGGGGACACCGGTCCGATAGGTCAGCAGGGACCGCAGGGTTTGCCAGGGCCGAAAGGGGACACGGGACCAGCCGGCAGCCAGGGGCCGCTGGGTCCCCCGGGACCCCAGGGGGATTCCGGTGCGATAGGCCCCCAGGGACCGCAGGGCCTGCCAGGGCCAAAAGGGGATTCCGGTGCAACCGGTAGCCAAGGACCACAAGGACTGCCCGGACCAAAGGGAGACACGGGACCAGCCGGCAGCCAGGGGCCACAGGGAGTGCCAGGGCCGAAAGGGGATACCGGAGCGACCGGCAGTCAGGGACCCCAGGGGATACAAGGTCCTCAGGGACCTCCCGGACCGTCCGGCATCCCGGAGAAAGTGGTGGTGGTCACACGATTATCCTGGGATCTCTTTACACCGGTCAACTCCCAAACTGTGGTCGAAATTCTTCTGAGCAGGGGGTTGGCCTTTACCTTCAGCGCTCCGCTGGATGGCGCCCTGATTGAACGAACAGGGGCGTATTGTCTTCGTGTCCGCCTCCATGGACAGGATGACATCCTCCACCTGCTGCCGGGGAAAATAGCCTTCTCAGCGGCCAGGCCCACCCTGCTTACCTGGAACTGCACCCTTTCGGCAGCTATTCTGAGCAAATATCTTGCCAGGGAGCAGGAAACATCGCTGCAGATAGATCTCCTGGCTGATTATCTCCGCGGTATCGACGGCATGCAGGTGTCAGGCAGCACCGGCCCGTTACTGGGCCTGCCTGGTCCCTATATGCCGGGGGGGATATGTGCCTGCTGGATGAAGATCGCCCCCTAATACTACGTTTCGGGAATCGTCCCGGGAGGATAGCATGAGCCCCAAACCCTACACACCAGACGACGAGATTGAATATGTCAATGCAGCCGGAATTCGCAAAAAAAAAGGCAAAAGCGGCAATTCGCAAAAACGGGCCGATTACTTCCTTCAGCAACGCTTCCCCTTTTTAGAGGCGCTTGCCGAGTACGACAGGGAGGATACGAAAAAAAGGGGGTTCAAGAAAATGCGTACGGTCGAGGAACAGCAGGCTGCCGCTGCCCCGCTGGCGAGAATCAGGGCAAACATGATGCAGGAGTACAAGCGTCGTTTGCTGACACAGCAGCAGGAACTTGAACAAGCAGCGACCAAAAAGGTTCCACCTGCTGCTGACCAAGAGTGACGGCCTCGTAAAAAGGCCATCACATTCTGAGAGATGGCTAAGTAAAAACAAAGATATACAAGGAGTGGGGTTTTTCCCGGATCGAAGGCATACACAAGGTATGTCGAGAGCCGGAAAAAACGCTACGACGCAGTAGATCGAAGTTTTTACGACGCCATCAAGAGTAACAGATCGATCAGGGAGGCATGCGTGTGAGCTGGGTATCCATTGGTCCTTCATCTGCCAGGCGCGGTCAGGCAGCAACATTTCCAGCAATAAGCGGCAGAGTGTCGGGTATTGCGCTGCCCCGCCATGGCCAGCGCATCTACATAGCCACGGCCAACGGCGGCGTCTGGCGTTCCGACGACCAGGGGGTTACCTGGCGTCCGCTCATGGACCGCTTTGACCGTAATCCTCGGGTCGCTGTCAATCCTTCATCGATCAATAATCCGGCGGTGGGTGTTGACACGCTTGCCTGCGGAGCTCTTGCCATCCACCCCGACCACCAGAATACCCTTTTTGTCGGAACCGGAGAGGCGGCGGCTTTTGAAGGTTCCGCTCCCTTTTATTTCGGCGCTGGAGTGGCGGTCTCAACGGATGCCGGGCTGACCTGGAATATCGAGGAAGAAACCACCGCCCAGGACGGGCAACCGAGCACGGACATGCTGGGCATCGGTTTTTATGCCCTGGTCGTTGCCCCGGACAACAAAGACCTTGCGGTGGCAGCCACCACCAGAGGTCTGTATGTTCGTCAACGCGTGGGCGCGGAGTATCGCTGGTCGCAGCGGCGCATCCGGCCGGACACCGCGGGACGAGACGGCTCCGATGTTGATGTCACCTCGGTAGTCGTCGCCAGTGCGGGTGCCAATCCCCCGGTTTTTTATGCGGCAACACGGGGAAGCGCAGCCACCAGCGGGCAGGTGTACCGATCCATCGACCATGGCACCACCTGGACGCAATTGGGGGCCTTTCCCCCGCCGAATGATCCTGTTGACAGCCTCGACGGCCGGGTTACTCTGGCGGTTAAGCAGGATGACCCGAATTTTCTCTATGCCCGAACGTCAAGCGGCTTTATTTTCCGCTGGAACGGCACGGCAGCCAACCAGTGGAACAGTATTGCCAATCTGCCCGGTGACATTGATGATCAGGGATTTTACAACCTGGCCCTGGCAGTCGATCCTGCCGATGGTGAGCGCCTCTTTGTCGGCGGCGCCACCAGCCTGATCACGCGTGCCGATGGCGAACGGATATGGTCAGCCATCTTCTATCGCCTGACCATGGCCCGTACCGCAGCAGCGATACCCGGTGATCCTGATTTCATCGACACCGCCACCACGGTTGCGCTGGGCAGTTCCATGCATGCCGATATTCATGCCATTGCCTTTAAACCGGGTAACGCCAATGAAATGTGGGTCGGCGGCGATGGCGGCATCTTCTTTACCACGACGCCCCAGGGGGTTGGCAATATCTTCACCCAGCGCAACGCCGGTATCGGCACCTTGCTCACCCATAAACTTGCCAGCCACCCGCAGCATGAATCCGTCATTCTAGCCGGCACCCAGGACAATGGCTGCGTGCGCTATACGGGCCAGGAATCCTGGTATTGCTCGGCTCATGGCGATGCGGGCGCCATAGTTATCAACAGACGCCATCCGGAACGGCTGCTCATCGGCTATGTTACCAACAGTCTGTTTCATAAATCCGACGCAGGGGTCAGCAACCGCATGGGCTCTTTCAGCCTGCTGACCTATACCCTGAATGAACGGATCCTCTTTTACCCGCCTCTGGTCGGGCCGCCGAATCCGGCCACTGATGCCGAGGCGGATCGGGTGGCCTGGGGTGCGGAACGCGTCTGGCTGTCGGACAACTTCGGTACCAATTTTAACGCCCTGCCCACTCCGCCCGGTCGAACCATTCTCAGTTCGTCCGCTTTCGGCGGCGGCAACGACAGCCGGATTAAATGTCTCTGTTTTGCCGATCAGACCCATCTGTTCGCTGGATTGATGAACGGCGAGCTGTATTCGTTCACCGAGAATCCTGGTGTGCCCACGCCTTGGCCCGCGCCGCAGCGCCTCGACAACCAACCGGGACTGACCCACAACGGTAACCCGATCAGGCAGGTTATCACCGACATTGCCGCCGATCCTCGCAATGTCGGCGCCTGCTTCATCACCTTTGGCGGATTCGGCGACCATCCCCGGGTCTGGTATTACGACGGAGCCGCCTGGCACAATCGCAGCGGTACCAACGCGGATGCCAACCAGAATCTGATGACCGTGCAGGTCAACTGCATCCTCGTCGATGCCCCGGCCGATCCGGCGCAACCCCTGCGCCTCTATATCGGGGCCGATATCGGTGTCTGGCGTTCGCTGGATGCCGGCCTGACCTGGGAGCTATGGGCAACCGGCCTGCCGGATAGCGCCGTTCTCGACCTGGATCTGTTCAGACCCTCCCGCCTGCTCCGGGCGGCCACCTTCGGCAGGGGCGTCTTTGAACGACATCTGGATGATGCAACCCGCACGGTGCATCTCTATGTCCGCGATCATCAGCTGGATACGGGACGCCTTGCAAGCGGCCTGCCCGCGCCGGACATCGGCAATCCCCTGGGACCGGCGAATCTGGCTGCCATTGAAACCGCCACCATTACGGCCGCCCAGAATGCCTACAATGCTGCCATCGCCGCCGGACAGACGGAAAATCAGGCCAGGCAGGCGGAATTGGCGGCAGCCCAGGCCACCTACACCGCTCAACTGGCAGCGGCTCCGGCCAACCCTGTTATTGCCCACTCCAGCCCGGATATTAAAATCGACGCCCCTGATGCCGGATTAAACTACCAGTTTGCCAGCGACGAGTGCCTGGAATTTCTCCGTTTTGTCGATATCTTCGCCGATGAATCGCAAACCCTGGCCTATACAGACAACACGGCCAATGTCCTGAATCGCGTTTATGTACAAGTGCATAACCGCGGCAGCGCCTGGACGCATCGCATCCAGGTGATGCTGCTCATCGCGGTGGAAAACGCGGGCGCGGCTCCTGATCTGCCGGAGGATTTTGACTATTACGTGCGCCGGGGTACGCCGATCAACAAAGACGGCTGGCGCACGGTGGGATTGCGCAGCATGTCGGATCTGCGCTCCGGCCACCCGCAGGTGACCCGCTTTGAACTGTCTTCGGATCTGCTCAAGGAGATGGCGGGACCCGGCACGCCCGACCAGTTTCAGCTGCTGATCATTCTCCACCACCCGGATGATCCCTTTGTCAGCTCGACTCGTGTATTTAGCGATCTGGTTACCAATGAGCGCCTGGTGGCTTCCAAACGAGTACGCGCTACCCTGCTGACCGGTGTGGCGGTGCCTCCTGCTACGCTTTCCATCACCAATTCCTGGAAGCCCATCGGCCCCTCCGGAGTAATCCGTGGCCAGGCAGGCAGCCAGCCAACCATGAGCGGCCGGGTCTCGGGAATTGCCGTTGCCGCGGACGGCAAACGGGTCTATGCCGCCACGGCCAGCGGCGGCGTCTGGCGCAGTGATGATCAAGGACGGCGCTGGCGCTCCCTGATGGAATCCATTGATTATGATCCCCTGTATAATCACCAAGGACAACAAATGCTGGGTGTCACCAGCTTGAGCTGTGGCGCCATAGCCCTTGATCCACGAAACCCGGATACAATTTTTGTAGGAACCGGTGAAGCGCCCGGTATCACCTATCTTGGTGCGGGGGTTCTTGTTTCCGATGACGGCGGAATAAACTGGATAAGAGAAGAGCATGCGGGTCCGGCAGCGGATTCTCTTACAGGTGCTGGATTCTATTCGCTAGCTGTAGATTCTGATCCGGCTCAGGCAGCGTTTGTCTTCGGTGCTACCAATATCGGACTCTATAAACGCCAGCAAAAAACCGGCGTTGCAGGGTATGAATGGCAGCGCATACGAGTAGGAGCAACGGCGGCAACCCTTTTGCCGGCAAACAATCGCTGTACATGTGTCATTACAGCAAGACGCGGAGGTTCCAGCCATTTCTTTGCCGCCCTGCCAAACGCGGGAGCAAACGGACAAGTCTTTGAAACATGGGACCAGGGAGCCAGCTGGCAACGGGTGGGAACAGGGTATCCCACCGGTAAAAACCGTATTGCCCTGGCCGTTTTTCTCGACCAAGGAACGGCGACACATAAAGATGTTATGTACACCATCAACGATGACGGCCAGGTACACCGGGCAGAACGCACCTCCGGCGTCCAAGGAGCGTGGAGCGCCTGGAGCCAGGTATCGGGTACGCCGTCAAATATCGAAAAGCAGGGAACGTACAACCGTGGTTTCACTGTTGCCCCGGACAACAAGAATCGCATTTATATCGGCGGCGCCTCGGTCCTGTCGAACTGGGAGCATTCCGGCTTTCTCTACCGATGCGACATCAGCGGCAGCGGTACGGATTTCTCCATGGATACCACCTTCCTGGGCAATTCCATCCATCCCGATCTGCACACCCTGGTCTTTGCCCAGAATGATCCCCGCCAGCTTTGGGTTGGTTGTGACGGCGGCGTTTTTTACACCAACAATGCCATCGCAACCGACAATCTTGATACGTTGTTCAGGGCATGCAATGACGGACTCCAGGCCCTGCAGTTTAACAGCATCGGTCATCATCCGAGCCAGGAAGCCGTTATCCTCGGCGGCACCCAGGACAATGGCGCGCTGCGCTATACAGGTGACGAGGCCTGGATCTTATCCGCAGGCGGCGATGGGGGCGCATCTTTCATCAATCGAGAGGACCCGACCAAGTTTTTCAGCGTCTACGTCTATAATGAATACCGCATAAGCACCACGGGAGGGGCACGGTACAGTTATTCCAACAAAAGCGTGAGCACGGGATATGATGACGATGACCGGGGCCGCCATATGTTCTTCTATCCTCCCTATGCGTATACCCCTGCTTCCACAGGGGCTGCCGGGGCGAATATGGTCGCTTTTGGCGAGAAAAAGGTATGGCTCAACACGGAATTCGGTGACGGAAGCTGGCAGGCAATCACCGGGGACCTGGGCGAACGAATTACCGCCCTTGAATTTGCCACAACCACACTCATCTATGCGGCAACGGAATTCGGCAAAGTCTATAAAATTGAACAATCAGGTGGGTCATGGCAGACTCCCGTTCCGCTGCACCCTACGCCGACCTATTTTTCCAACATTACTTCTATTGCGGTTCATCCTGCCCATACTGATCGTCTCTACATTACGCTCGGTGGCGTCGGTGGATTGGATACAGCGCTCAGCCGGGTGCATTACTATGACGGCAGCACCTGGAACAATCGATCAGGTACAGGGGGCAACACACTCCTCAATACCCAGATCAGTAAACTGGTCATTGATCCGGACCACCACGATCATCTCTATGTTGCCGCCGATATAGGGCTCTGGCGCTCGACCAACGGCGGTACGGACTGGCAGGTTTTCAACAACGGTATTCCGGAAACAGCGATCATCAGCCTTGCCGTGTTCAAGGCCGCCGGGCAGAAAAAACTGCTGCGGGCCGTGACCCATGGCCGAGGTATGTATGAATACACCCTGGATGATGCCAACGCCCTGGCCATTGAGCTGTACCTGCGTGATCATCAACTTGATATGGGCCGGCAGGGTGGCACCACCACCTATGGCGATCCAGACCCGACCCATCTTGACCAGACCACCGCTTTCGGAACATCGCCGGACATCAAGGTCGATGCGCCGGACAGTGACGGCAAATACCAGTTTGCCGACCGGGAGGAATTGGGCTTTGTCGATTTCATCGGCCATTTAACCGATAACTCGGCTGCAGTACCAGTGCATAGCTTACCCATCTCAAGTCATGTCTACGTGCTGGTGCACAATCGGGGCCGACAGGAGGCTGATGGCGTAAGCGTGATGCTGCTTGTCTCCACCGCCTTCACGGGTGACACCCCGCCGCAGTTGCCTGAAAATTACAGGCTTTCCCTGCTGGCCAATGGCAAAGCAGAAAATGATGACTGGAAAACCGTGGGCAGCGTGTCGCTGGATGACCTGCGCTGCGCCAATCCGCGCACGGCCAGATTCAATTTGCCTTCCGATCTGCTGGCTTCCGGGGACAACCTCGAAGACGGGAAAAAACATGCGCTGGTCGCCTTCATCTTTCATGAAAACGACCGACTGGTCAGCGATGAGCGCACTGTCACAACCCTTGCCAACAGCGATCGTCATGTTGCGGTTCGCTATCTGACCACCAGCAGTTTTTCCGGCACCCTGCCCGGCGTGGAATACGGTCTGGAAAAAAACGTGACCTTCATGCTGCCCGTGGCAGTGTCCCTACAGGCTTGTCAAAAAATCAAAGCCCTTGCTGACAACCTGCAGAAAAAAAGCGTCGCCGGGGGCAGTGCGGTCTTTCGTGATACGGACCGGCGCCTGCTGGCCTTATCCCTGCAGAGCAAAACCGTTATCAGTGAAACGGAAGATATTACCTCACACAGATCACTCCCCCTCAGCGGCACATTCTCCCGCTTTGTCATGATGGGCTGCATGGGCTGGAATCTACCGGACTATGTAGACTGGCTTTCGCCGCAGCAGGGCTGGATCGGCAATGTGCTCAAACGCGGATCGGTGGATACCGACCTCAGTCACCGGGCTGTTAAGTCAGCGGAATTTGTCATTCGTGCAGCGGAAATCGCCCTGGCTGCGGCTGGTGATGCCGAGGCTGACAAGAAAAAAATCCGGGCCTTTACCCTGGGCATGCTGCATGCGTTAGCCGCCGCCATAGTGATCAATCCGGTCCTGAGAGGACTGCAGGCCGACTACGGGCCGCAGGACTGGGATAATGATGCCCTCACCGCCGATGAGGTCGCCTGTGCATCCTATGTCAGCAGGCAACTGCTTGACTCGATCCCGGAAAAGGAGGAATGGATCAACTGGTGGCCGGAAAGCGATACGGTGCCGGACAGTCTGTTCCAGGGATTCCAGCAGGCCCTGGTTGAGCAGTATGATCCCGCCTCGGCGCGCGCAAAAAAATTCGGCGATCACCCGGATGCGATAACCACCGAGGTCCCCACCGCCGAGCTTCTGCGCGAAGGGTACGATCTGTTCCGCCGAACCTTGAGCCCTAATCTCCATTGGGCCTGGTGGCTGCTCATTTTAAGCCCCATCTTTCTCATGCCGTCCCTTGCCCTGCTTATTGCCCGGTTCGGCCTGAAGGAGGGAAAAAAACTGTTCACCGAAGCGCACGGCAACCCCGATGAACAATCCTATTACGAGGTGTTGAGCCTGACCGGCTTCATGTCCAGTGCCGCACCCTTTGCCTACTCCATGTACCTCTGGAGCCTGTTTCCCCGACAGAACGGCCATTTCACCCAGGCCCTCATTGCCGGTATCACCCGCATGCTGTCCGGAGCGTTTTACAGTGCATCCTACGCCGTTGCCACTCCATTGCCCGCCTATGCGCGCTGGCCGGTGTTCGCGCTCTCCTCGGGTTGGGATATCTGGTTTCTCATCCGGGGCATCATCCATGCGGCCAAAGACGAGCCGGGGTATGCGCGTCTCAATTTCCTCCAGACCGTACCTGCCATGAGCATGATTTCCAACCTGCTCTTCTGCGGCCTCATGCAGATTAAACGCAGCGATCTCGCCTTCTGGATTCTCTGGGCCCTGTGGACTGCGGGGGCCATCACCGGCTGCGTCTTTTCCGCCCTGGCTTGTGCCCGATCCGACAACCTGGTCTCAATGCTGCGCAACCGCAGGCAGCGCTACATCGGCATGGACCGCCTGGGCCGCGACACCGCTTACCGACCGGGAAAAACCTTTGCCAGGGTCTTTGCCGAAAACACCCTGTGGTTTGAGGGCGATCCCAACCGGGAGCACCAGCGATACCCATCCGGCCCCCGTGCGCTGGTGACCTTGGTGGCCCCCGCAGGCAGCAACTGGACCTTTCACTGTGACGGTCACCACCTGACCTTCAAGGAAAACAACGGCACAAGCCATGGCCCCATCGAGTTAACTAATGCAACCACCGCCGAAGCCCTGGCCGCCCAAATCACGGCACTGGTTGCAACGCTGACGGTGACCACCGTGGACAGCGGCGATCTGCTCTACAACCTGCCCTTTCCCGATGCCTTCAGTGATCCGGGCGACAGCTATCCGACCCATGGCGAACACGATGCCCATCAGGCGGATTTTCTGCCCATCAGCGAGGATGCGGATACCCCCACTCCCATCCGTCACGTGCCGCGCAGCGTCATCGCTACCTCCATGGGGGTACCCGGCAGCAGCCGCTGCAGCTCCGATGAACGGCTGCGCATCCTTCCGGCCGCACCAGGCAATGATTTGGCCGGCACCATCATTGACAAGGCGGCCGAACTGGGCGCCCTCTTTTCCCTGGCCGCGGCTCCGGTACTCAACGGCGGCACGGTCCAGGCTCAGGGAGTGGCGGGTGATGCCTCTATCAATACCGTCAGCCAGGTATTCCGCCGCTGGAATCTCAGTGAACGTCATGTGACCGAGTGGCAGACGCTGTTCGGTTCCGGAGCGGCTGCC
>JBFJXW010000034.1:0-24811 GCA_041622895.1 Desulfobulbus sp.
GTCGCCGAGAGTGCTTGACATCGAATCGCCTCTTTTGTACCACTTCTTGCTGTTGATCGGTTTCTATCCCCGTAGGTCGGGACAGGCAGCACGGAGCAATCCTTGTGCGTGGTCCTGAACAGTTGCGCAGTTCCATGCGTGCGTTCCTCTCCGTGAAAACAGCAGCATTTCATCGCATTTCCCCTGTTGAGGCATCATTGAAAAGAAACTCATGCAAACGTGCGAAGGCTTGGAGGAAAAGGCGGCTCTGGTTCGTTGTTTTGCCGCTAGTGCTGGCGTGGCAGGTGATCTTTGCCGGCGGGTATCCTGCAGCCGCTGCCAACACCTCTCCCGTTGTTCTTCGTCTGGCTTCCGGGGAATGGCCGCCGTATACCGGCAAGGATCTGCCCCATCAGGGCTGTGATTCCCAGGTGGTGGCCGAGGCCTTCGCGCTGGAAGGTATCCGGGTGGAATATACTTTCCTCCCCTGGGCACGGGCTTTTCTATTGTCGAAAAACGGCGTCATGGACGGGACCGTGGAATGGGCCGGCAACGACGACCAGCGAGCAAGCCATTTTATCAGCAAGGATTATATCTCTGCGCAGCAATGGGTTTTTTTCCATCGCGCCAACCGATCTTTTTCCTGGAAGATATTAGATGATCTCTCCGGTCTGACCATCGGTCTGACCATCGGCTACATCTACAGCGATATTTTTATCGAAATGCAACGCCGCAACCCCCGAATGTTTGCTGAAGCCGCAAGCGATCTGCTTAATTTTCGTAAACT
The DNA here is from genome assembly GCA_041622895.1 of Desulfobulbus sp. Lineage (GTDB taxonomy): Bacteria > Desulfobacterota > Desulfobulbia > Desulfobulbales > Desulfobulbaceae > Desulfobulbus. The sequence goes on from JBFJXW010000034.1 coordinate 767, forward strand.
GTTGAATGGTCGGATTGATCTGCTTCCCCTGGAGCGGGCGGTGGGCCAGTATCTTATCCGGACCGAGCTGAACGAGAACGAACAGGCACAGTTGACCGCGGACTCTCGACCATTGGCGGATTTTCATCCTCGCGTGTTGCTGTCACGGGCCGTTGCCGGCAACGAAGAGCGGATGCACGCATTTGATCGAGGGTTGCAGCGCCTGAAAAAAAGCGGTCGATATCAGGAAATAATGGCAGGGTGCACACCTGCGGCATGGTCAAAGCCATGAGTGCAACGCTCTCCGCTCGCGGAGGAAATCGAGGCCTGGGGCCGGACCGATGAAGCAGGTGGTGACCACGGATTCCTCCCTTCATAACCGGCGTCTTTCGATACGCTTACTGCTCTATGTCTGCAGCAGCAGTCTGCTGTTTATCCTCATTGCTATCGCTGTTCAGCTGTATGCAGAGTATCGAAGCGATCTTGCCGGGATCGATTCGCGTTTGCGCTTTGTCGAGAGCAGTTATGTTCCCGCTCTGGCTGCCAGCGCCTACCAACTGGATGAAAATCAACTGCGCATCCAGCTGCGGGGCCTGCTGCAACTGCAGGATATGGTCTATGCCCGGGTGCGGGAAGAACTCAAGCAAGGGGCCTATGAAGTTGCCGAGGGGAATCCGCACGCACCGGGAACGATCAGTCTGGAAATTCCCCTGGTATATCAGGCGAACAAACCGGTTCCGGTAGGTACCCTGCTGGTTAAAGCCAGTCTTGACGGCGTCTATGGACGCATGCGGGAACGGGCGTTGACGGTCGCCGGCACCAATATTCTGCTTATTGTGCCCTTTGCCCTGTCCATATTGGTTATTCTGCAATTCGCTCTCAACCGGCATCTGGTCAGGATGGCGCGGTACACGCAAACACTGAGTCTCGATACCCTGGACCAGGGGTTGTCGCTGCAGCGTGCAGGCACGCGTTCCACCGACCAGGACGAGTTGGATCAGCTGGTCGGGGCCATCAATGAGATGCGCCTCAGGATTGGGGAGGATTTTCGGCTTCGGCAGGAAGCGCAGCGACAGCTGCTTTTTCAGAAAGCCCTGCTCGAATGCGTCCTGGAAGCACGAATCGATGGCATCCTTATCACCGGCGGAGACAACCGCTGCCTGTTTATCAATAACCATTTTCGTACCCTGTGGCGGTTGCCCCCTGATGTCGGCCCCGGTCTTTCCGCAGAGGCTGTTTTTACCCGGATGGAGCACCAGGTGGCTGACCAGGATGCCCTGCAGCACATGAAGGCGCAGCTTGCGCAGGCATCGGATGCTGTCCTTCAAGGGGAGGTTCTTCTTCTCACCGGCAAGGTTTTTGAGTACTCCAGTGTTTCCGTGGTCAACAGCGAGGGGGAGCAGATTGGCCGTCTGTGGAGCTTTCGCGATGTCAGCCAGCGCAAAACAATGGAAGAGCAGTTGCGTCAGGCCCAGAAGCTGGAAACTCTCGGCAGCTTGGCGGGCGGTATTGCGCATGATTTTAATAATCTGCTCTCCCCGATTATCGGTTATGCCGAACTGGGCTTGAATCAGTTGACGCCGGCTGGTCCCCTTTATGAGGAGCTCAACCAGATCCTCAAGGCCGCGCTTCGGGCCAGCAATCTCACCCGACAGATCCTCGCTTTCAGCCGTAAACAGACGCTGGAGGTCAAGATTATCGATCTGAACGAATTGATCCGTGATTTTCTGGCAATGGTGCAGCGGCTGCTCGGCGAGACGGTGGAGGTGCAACTCCGGGTAACGCCGGATCCCGCACTGATCCGGGCCGACAGAAGTCAGATCGAACAGGTTCTTCTTAATATAGCGATCAATGCTCGCGACGCCATGCCGGACGGTGGTACTCTGACCGTGGAAACCGCAGCCGTGACCCTCGATCAAGGGTATGCCGAGGACCATGCAGAGATCGCCGCCGGCGACTATGTGATGCTGGCTATCAGTGATACCGGTTTGGGGATGGATGCAGCCGTCCGGCAACGGATCTTCGAGCCGTTTTTTACCACCAAGGAGCCAGGCAAGGGGACAGGGCTGGGACTGGCCACTTCGTTTGGCATTGTCAAGCAGCATCATGGCCATATCTGGGTGTACAGCGAACCCGGACACGGAACCACGTTGAAGGTCTACCTGCCTCGGGTTGCAGGTGTCCCGCAGCCTGAGGAAGCGCCAAAGGACAGTGAACTCGCCCTGCACGGTACCGAACTGATCCTTGTCGTCGAAGACGAACCTCTGGTGCGGGAACTGGTTTGCGATACCCTTGTCGGGCAAGGCTACCAGGTTGTTGCCGCGGAAAGCCCCGCGGAGGCTCTTGAACGGGCGGCCAGCGGCGGCCACATTGACCTGCTGCTCACCGATGTGATCCTGCCTCAGATGAATGGTCGTGAACTCTACCTGCAGTTGAGTTCGCGTATCTCGAACCTCAAGGTAATCTATATGTCCGGGTATATCGATGATGTCATCGCCACCCAGGGGATGATGCACGAAGGCGTCCATTTTATCCAGAAACCCTTCTCTGTGAGCGTCCTTCTGCACAAGGTGCGGCAGGTGCTGGGGTAAGGTTGGGGGGCCGGTTTGCTTGCTCAAAGTGAGGCCGCAATCCAGGGAGCGAACACTGAAATTATTTTTGACAACAGGAAGGTCTACCCAGTAGATTGCGTCGGAATGGAACGGGGCAGTGCGCTCCGTTGCAAGCGCTTCGCCAACGATTCCTTGCCCCTGGCCTGTGGTACAGGAATCCAGACTACAGTCTGAAGGCCGCTGTCGAAATCATTGCTCGGTGGCGGAATCAATACAAAATACACGAAGAAGAAAATGAAAAGAAAAGCACTCTTCATAGCACTGCTGCTCATCCTGGCCGTCGCACCGGTACAGGCAGGCAATATGCTGGTTTCCGCCTACAGTCGGACCCTGCTGGAAATAATTAATGAATACCGGGTGGCCAATGGGCTTAATGCCCTCAGGCAGGATCCCGAACTGACCGGGTTGGCCCAGCAACACAGTTTTAAGATGTTCAAGCAAAAGCGAATGGGACACAGTGGCTTCAAAGAACGTTTTGCCCGCTCGGGAAGCCGCCTCTGTGTGGAGAATGTCGGATGGAAATATAATACACCGCAAAAGGAATTCGATGCCTGGCGGCATTCCAGAGGCCATGATGAAAACATGCTGGCTGAAGGTGTACGCCGGGCGGGCATTGCCAAGGTGGGCGACTACGTCACCTTTTTTGCCTGCAAATAGCGGCCTGCGGCGGCAGGCAAGACCGCGTGGTGCACAACGCTTCCGCTTGGAGACTTTGTCCCGCAACGACTGACGCTTGATTTTGTCCCTATCTTTTTTCCCCTGAATTCGATATAACCACCCCTGCGCATCGATACGAATGTGACGCTTTTTTCATCTGGAGGAAACGGGTGCGAATCCCGTGCTGTCCCGCAACTGTGATGCCGTGACCAACGGAAGAGCCAGACACTCCCCAGAATCAGGGTCTTCGAGGAATGAGACACCGGCGCCGTTTTTGCGGCACTGGCCTCTTCTTTTGATCCGGCATTTCTCTTGGTCTGGTACCTGCTTTGCTCCTTGAGCCGGCAGGGTGCAGCCCTGCAGCGTACTCTCACCTGAGCGTAGGCTCTTGATCGAGGGGCATTCTCGTTCGTTGCTGGTGCAGGCAGGGGGGCTTCAGTTGATTGAACGGAAATTGCAGCTGTTTTTCACGTAACCATGTCATGGCGCTCGCTGGAGTACCGTGGCACTTTTCTCCAGGGGAATGCATGGGCCGCATTATTCTTGTCACCGGAGGCGCCAGAAGCGGCAAAAGCAGTTATGCTGAACAGCTGGCTGCAAGTACCGGTGAAAATATCGCCTATATCGCCACGGCTAAAGCCCTGGATGCAGAAATGGATGACCGTATTGCCAAGCACCGGCTGCAACGGCCTGCTTCGTGGCGTACCTATGAAACTCCCACCAACCCTTCAGCAATCATCTCCGCCCACGGCGGGCAGTATGAGGGCATCCTTCTCGATTGTCTGACGGTAATGATTACCAACCGCATGCTCGTCCATGCGGTTGACTGGGAAAATCCCGCCATCGAAGAGCTGCATCGCGTCGAGACGGATGTGCTGAAAGAAATCACTGCCATCATCGATGCAGCGTCTGCCAGCCGGGCACAGTTGATTGCCGTCACCAACGAGGTCGGCTATGGCATTGTGCCCCTGTCCCCGCTGGCTCGGTTTTTCCGCGATTGCGCCGGGCGGGCCAATCAACGGATGGCTGCCGCGGCTGAAGAGGTTTTTCTGGTGGTCTCCGGCATCCCTGTACAAATCAAAGGCAGGTGAAAGGGATGGGTATTGTGCAACAAGATACCGGCTTCCGGGCCGCCGGATTGTCGCGACATGCGGTGGTGCCTCCTGCTTCCTCGGTCACCACCGCCTGCACTTTTGTACGGTAGTTCTGTGAAATGAAAGCGCTCATTCTGATGATTCAGTTCATGACCCGGTATCCGATTCCGGTACCCATCGATTTTACCGCAGAGCACTTTGTTCAGGGAATGAAATGGATGCCGTTGGTCGGCCTGCTGGTCGCACTTCCCGCTGCAGCTTGCTTCCTGGTCGCCGATCGTTTGCTGGACCCGGAGGTCGCGGCCATCGTGGCGGTGATCGTCGTGATTCTGATTACCGGCGGCCTGCATATGGACGGCATCGCCGATACTGCAGACGGCGTGTTCAGTTATCGATCCCGTGAGCGGATGCTGGAGATAATGCGCGATTCAACCCTGGGAACCAACGGGGTGATCGCGGTGGTGCTGACCGTGCTGCTCAAATATATCCTGTTGCACAATATACCGGCTGACGGGGCAATCCCGGCCGTGCTCGCCACGCCGGTGCTCAGCCGGATGGCCCTGACCTGGCATTCCGCTGTGGCCCGCTATGCCCGCGAGGAGCGAGGCATCGGTGATTATGTCAACCAGACAGGGCTGGCCCAGGCAGCGGCCGCCACCCTGCTTTCCCTGGTCATCGTCACTACGATTCTTGCGTTGCTGGGGGTGCAACCGAAGCTGCTGCCCCTGGTGGTGGTCGTGCTCCATGTTCCGGCAATTGTGTTGGCAGTGCTGTTTGCCTGGTACCTGAAGCGACGACTGGGCGGCATTACCGGCGACACCCTCGGTGCGACCATTGAGCTGGCTGAAATCACCGGCTTTCTTGTATTTCTTCTTGTATGGAAATTCTTGCTATGAACCCAACCAAACTGTATCTGATCCGACATGGTGAAACCGAGCCGAATAAAACCGGTGTGCTGATGGGCAGCACTGATACTCCGCTGAACGACCATGGTCGGCGACAGGCTGCCTTGCTTCGGGAGCGGCTCAACGCCCTTGAAGTCGATTCCATTTTTTCCAGTCCGTTGCAGCGGGCAGTTGAAACCGCCACCCTTGTTTTTGGGGAAGAGGTGCCGATTATTACCGACAGCAGTATCCAGGAGTTCCATTTCGGCGAATGGGAGGGAATGCATTTTTCTGAAATCGCCAAGCAATATCCGGACATCTGGCAATTGTGGCTTACCGACTGGGAGAAAACCCATATCCCCGGCGGAGAGGCCTTTCCCGCTTTTCAGCACCGGGTGATCAGTTTTGTTTCCGAGATGGTCAGCTATCATCCCGGAAAACGGCTGGCAATGGTCTCTCACGGCGGCTGTATCCGTTCCCTGCTGGCCCATTTTTTCTGTGAATCAGTATCCACGGGCTACTGGAAGTTCAAGGTGGATAACGCCACCCTGACCGAAATTGAATTCATGGGCACGTTGCCTATCCTCATCCGTTTCAACTACAGGTAAGAAAAGCATGCAGCTGCTCAAACAAACCCTGGACGCTATCCGCCCCGCTGATCAAGTGGCGATGGCTGCGGTGCAGAAGGAGATCGATTACTGTCTCAAACCACCGGGCAGCCTTGGCAAGCTGGAGGATATCGTCCGGCAGATAGCAGGCATTACCGGAAACATTCATAACAGCATCAATAAAAAAGCCATTGTGGTGATGATGGCCGATAACGGCGTCTACTCCGAAGGGATCGCCATGTATCCCCAGGATGTTACCCGCATCGGTGCGGATTTTGTCACTTCCGGACGCATGGGCGTCAATTTTCTGGCCAACTATGCCGGAGCAGATATCTTTGCCGTTGATATCGGTATCCAGGTGGATGTTGACCTGCCTCAGGTCATCCATCGCAAAATCCGCTACGGGACGGCCAATTTCCTCAAGGAACCGGCGATGAGCCGGGAAGAGGCCATCCAGGCCCTGGAAGTCGGCATCGAGGTGACCAACGCGGCCATCGATCAGGGCTACGATCTGATCGGCACCGGTGAGATCGGAATCGGCAACACCACTGCCAGCAGCGCCGTACTGTACGGTTTTACCGGCGCGCCCATCGATCGGGTGGTCGGCCGGGGAGCGGGGCTGACCGATGAAGCGTTCGAACGCAAAAAAGAGGTGGTGAAAAAGGCGATCGAGCTGCACCGGCCGGATCCGGATGATCCGATCGATGTGCTTTCCAAGGTAGGCAGCCTGGATATTGCCGGCATGGCCGGTACCTATCTGGCCTGTGCCGCCCGGCGGGTGCCGGTGGTGACCGATGGCTTGATCTCCAATGTCGCCGCTCTGGTGGCCATCCGGCTCAAACCGGAAGCGGTTGAATACATGATTCCTTCGCATATTTCCTTTGAGCCGGGGGCTAAGCTCCTCAAAGAGATAACCGGACTCGAGCCCATGCTCGATATGAACATGCGTCTGGGTGAGGGTACGGGATGTGCCCTGGTCTTCAGTATTATCGAGGCAGCGCTGCGGATGATCGAAGAAATGGGAACCTTTGCCAGCATAGGGAAATCACGCGATGAAATTGGGGACCACGTCATGGCTTACCGGGGAAAATTTCCTCGATAACGCCCGCTTGGTGGCGGGCCGGGTCGACTTTGTCGAACTGCTTGTCTATACCTGGAACCAGGAGATGCGGACGAAGGTGATGTCCTGGCTTGACGGTCTGGCCGGGCTTGACCTGGAATATACGGTACACCTGCCAACAGACGAAGCTGCCCGTGCCCTGGCGGCGGCCCAGTTTTTTATAGAGAGCGGCTTTCCCCTGCTCAATATGACTCTGCATCCGCTGCCCGGCTGGCAGCAACTGGACTGGCCCGGGTTGATGGCATTGGAAAACCTGACCGATCGGGTCGAATTTCACAGCCGGATCACCTTCGATCTGACCCATAGCCTCCTGGGTACCCCGATGCCCAACGATTTTTATCCCCACATTGTAGAGCTGCACCTTTCCGGAACGGATGGCCAAGCCGACCATATGGCCCTTGATACCGATACCCTCAAGCAGGCGACCACCGTGCTCCGCGACGATATGCTGGTCTGTCTCGAAATATTTGATCTTCAGGAGGCCCTGCAGGCCGCAGACATGCTGCGTTCTGCGCTATGAAGGCTGCGATGGCGGACTGGCGAGTTGTTCGCTGAGAAAGGCGGGAAGCAGCCGGTCGATCAGGCAGCGGGTTCGCCAGGGAAAGCGGCCTTCGATAAACCCCACATGGCCGCCGCGAGAATGGATGGCGAGGCGTACACCGGGACCGATCAGGTCCGTTGAGGGGATATCATGGCGGTACATGAAGGGATCGTCCTCGGCATGAAGAATCAGGGTCGGGGCGCTTATGTGTTTCAGGTACCTGATTGAGCTGCAGCGGGTATAGTAATCGTCGGCACCGGCAAAACCGTTTAAAGGTGCGGTTACCTGTTCATCATAGTCCCACAGGGTACGGATGCGTTCCAGCTGGACCGTCAGCGGCGAGGCGAGGCTGCTGAATTTGTGCCGATACGAACGTTTCAGCCGGTTCAGAAGGTAGTGTTGATAGATTCGGGACGTCCCCTGTTCCAGGCGTCTGGCCGCATCGTGCAGGGAAAACGGCACGGAAATCGCGACCGCTGCCCGCAGCAGGGCGGAAAAGCCCGTTTCGCCCAGATATTTGAGCAGCAGATTGCCGCCCAGAGAAAACCCCACCGCTGCCGCTATCGGCCGACCGGCTTGTTGCAGCAAGGTAAGCACCTCGGCCAGATCGTCGCTCGCTCCCGAATGATAGGAACGGGCCAGCCGATTGGGTTCGTCGCTGCAGCCGCGCAGGTGCATGAATACCGGGCAAAATCCCGCCCGGCTGAGGGCCGCCATCGCCGGCAGGGCATAATGGGAATGCAGGTTGCCTTCAAGGCCATGGAGAACGAGCACGGCAGGGCCGTCACCCGTGGCCCAGGCGAGATCAATGAAATCGCCATCGGCCAGCTCAACGCGTTCCCGTTGTAGAGACAATTGCGGTCTTGGGCGAAAAAATTTAGGCCACAGGGTCTGCAGATGCGGATTGCGCAGCCAGAACGGCGGTGAAAATTCGGGCTCGGTCATGGGTGTTCCGTAAAAGAGAGGGACGTGGCAGCCACTGCAGCGATGTATCCGGCATCACAGCAGCCTGCGTGGCACGGCTGGATACAATCGGTCGCAAACCCATTTTTCGAGGGGCACCAGGCAGGGGGGCTGGCATTGCAAGCCCTCATTATCGTGGGTTTTTCCGGTTGTCGAGCCTAAGGTTTCCTGGTAGTGAACAAAGGGTACTGTGCATACCAGCAATAAAAGGGGTGGCAAACGGTCAGTTCATTTCGACAACCGTGTCCTCCCCGCAACGAACGGGACCACCGTCCAAGGAGGAAGTATGGCCCATTTTTTGTTTGTTCTGCGCGATAATGATAACGAAAAGGCGACCCGTTGCTTTCAGTTTGCCAAAATAGCCCACGATAAGGGGCACCAGGTCAATATGTTTTTTATCGACAGCGGTGTCGACTGGGCGATGAAAGACCGGGATGGCAGCCGGAAGACCGATACCGGTGACTGTCCCAATGATTATCTGCCTTATCTGGTGGAGCAGGAAGTGCCGGTGGGCATCTGCACACCCTGCGCCAAGAATAGAAAGCTCGATGAGGCAGGTTTTCACACCAATATGGTCCTGGACGGCGGACCGCATCTGATCGATATGGCCGCCGAAGCCAAGATTTTCAACTTCTGAGCAGTCTGCGCTCAGGGTATTTGCCACCCCCAGTACACCTGTCCCCGTCCGCTGCCCGCCTGGAGAAGATCGCGGTCGGGGTCTGTTTATTCGCTGAACAGGTGGTAAAAAATGTCGGACATATACAGAACGCCGACCAGTTTGCCGTTGTCCACCACAGAGATCCGGCGGATGCGGTTCTTGATCAGCCGGTCAAGAACCGACATCACCGGTTCATCCGGTGGTACACTGAGCACGGTGTGGTTCATAATCTGGTCGACCTTTTTCTCCTTTACGGCGCGGACGAATTCGTCCACTTCTCCTTTCCAGGAAATCTCGGTGCCGTCGATCCCATAATTGAGATACGACGGGCGCAGATGATACAGAATATAATACATGCTGATGGTGCCCACGAGCGCGTGGCCATCGTCAACGACCATCAGGCTTACGGTTTTATGGCCGGTGGGTCTGACCTTGGCGTTGAGGATCCTTTTGATGGCCTTTTCCACAGGGGCGTCCATGTGGATGGTGTCGAAATTCTTGGTCATGATGTCTCTGGCAAACAGTTGCATGCAGGTAACTCCTTTTTTTTGAGCTGAATGATTCGGGTTGTTTTGTCTGCGCCGGGATGGCCGAATGCAGGGGACGCAGTGATTTCGGCCGGTATATGGTCCGGGCTGGTTCGGCGGTGGAACGACCCAATACGGTTAACGTTTTTTTGTTTGTAGCGGCTAGCTTACCACGTTTGACAAATTATTTAGAACCAATAAAAAGTCCCAACCTGTATTTAATAGCCATTGACCCCTCGTAACGGGACATCGGTCGCAGCAGCATAGGCAGCAATAGTTTTGTAAATCGTTCGGTAATGGGAATCACTCCCTCTTCGGGGAATCGGTACTGGTCACTAACAGTTTGACATTAACGGCAATTCGTGTAAGAAAAGGTGGACATCCCTCACCAGTAGTATCATTCCCCCAATATCTTCTATTGGGATTAACGAATAATATATAAGCTGCAAGGAGGTCTCAATTGTTTGGGTTAGAAGCAATTTCGCACAACAATGGGTGGGCTATTGCCGCAACCGGAGCATGCATCGTCTTCTCTGGGTTGGCCACCCTGTCCCTGATTATCTCGCAGTTGCACAAGGTGGTGGCGCTACTTGATAGGCCAGCAAAAGTGAAAGTGGAAGCGGTTCCAGAAATAAAACCGGAAGTCCCGCCACGTCCTGCCTGCCCCTCGGATATCAATCATACCCTTAAGCTCTACACCCCTCTGATCGAGGAATTGGATCCCGAATTCGAATTGGCGGAGTTATATGCTCTGGCCAAAAAATACCATCTCCCCCATCCGCATCTGTCCATCCGCTGCCTCCGTGATGCCGGAAAACTGCAGTTCGTGAATGATGGGATTTTTCGTTTTTCAGCATAAATAGAACGTGAAACGATTGTTTTGAGGGGGAACTGATTATGGACCTTTTGCTCCAATTTTTATCGAATACCGGGTTTTATCTGGCCGACTACCGCAACCTGATCATGATCGTGGTCGGTGTCTTTTTTGTCTATCTTGCCATCGCTAAAAAATATGAGCCCTTGTTGCTTCTGCCCATCGGTTTTGGCGTTATCCTGGGCAATATTCCCTTTTTCAAGGGTTTTGGCATCGGGATATATGAAGCCAACAGTGTGCTCCACTATCTCTACTTCGGAGTGACCAGCGGCGTGTATCCTTCGATTATCTTCCTCGGACTGGGGGCGATGACCGATTTTTCCTTTTTACTGGCCAACCCGAAATTGATGCTTTTGGGAGCCGCCGCCCAGATGGGCATCTTTTTCACCTACCTGAGCGCCCTGGCCCTGGGATTCAGTCCGCACGAGGCCTCGTCGGTTGCCATTATCGGCGGCGCGGACGGCCCGACCTCTATCTTCCTTACCGCCAAGCTGGCACCGCATCTCATAGGCCCCATCGCAATTGCCGCGTATTCGTATATGGCTCTGATTCCCATCATTCAGCCGCCGATCATGAAGCTGCTGACCACCAAAAAAGAACGTTTGATTCGCATGCCGGAGATGCGGGAGGTTTCCCGAAAGGAACTGATTATCTTTCCGGTTGTGGGCATGATTTTATGTACCTTCCTCGCCCCCGCATCGATTCCGTTGCTTGGTCCTTTTTTCTTCGGCAATATTATGAAGGAAAGCGGTGTGGTTGATCGTCTGGCCAACACCGCCCGCACCGCCATTATTGACACGGTCACCATTATCCTTGGGTTGACCGTGGGTGCCTCCACCCAGGGGGATGTGTTTCTCAATCCCAAATCAGTGGGTATTTTCGCCCTCGGTGCCGTGGCCTTCAGCATTGCTACGACTTCCGGGCTGTTGTTTGCGAAATTCATGAATCTTTTTTTGAAAAATAAAATCAATCCACTGCTCGGCGCCTCCGGCGTTTCCGCTGTACCCGGTTCGGCCCGTGAGGTACATCTGATGGGACTCAAATCCGATCCGACCAATTACCTGTTGATGCATGCCATGGCCTGTAACTCTTCCGGGGTTATCGGTTCGGCAGTCTGCGCTGGTATCCTGTGGAGTTTTATTATGGGATAAAAACAGTGAGATAGAGCTGTTGCAAGGTCAGTCCCATGACGGGTGATTAGAGATAGTGTGTATCTTCTGACCACCCGTTTTTTTTTTTGCAGACGAAATTGCCGATAGTGTGATAAATTATTGTAATTTACAGCCACTGAATTGCCAGAGCAGTTCTGATGTCTTACAGGTCAGGCGATGAACTTGGTCCGCTTTTCGCACAGTCCCAAGGGACAGATATGCAGCGTGAGCGTGTCGAAAAGTTTCACGGGGGGAAGCCCGCTCTAATAATTTCGAATCGGCCCGAGCCCTCATCTGGGTTTCGGTCAGATTCCACCACAAGGTGATAACCATGGATACGCAATACCAAGCAACTTTAGAAACTCTGGAACGGCTACGTGCGGAATCCGTTTCCGCCGGCGGGGAGAGAAAAAAGAAGGATCAGCACGGTAAAGGCAAGCTTACTGCCCGGGAACGGCTTGCGCTGTTGCTGGACAAGGGATCTTTTGAGGAGTTTGATGTCCTCAAGATCGGACGGGGCGGCAGTCTGGGTGATGAGAAGAAATACCTGGGCGACGGGGTCATCACCGGCCACGGCTCAATCGACGGCCGCGAGGTGTTCGTCTTCAGCCAGGATTTCACCGTTCTCGGCGGTTCGCTGGGCGAAGCCCATGCCCAAAAAATCTGTAAGGTTATGGACCTGGCGGTCAAGGTGGGCGCACCCATTATCGGTCTTAACGATTCCGGCGGGGCGCGCATTCAGGAGGGCATGGATGCGCTGGCGGCCTACGGTGAGATCTTTCACCGCAATGTCCGGGCCAGCGGTGTCGTTCCCCAGATTTCCTGCATCATGGGACCCTGCGCCGGTGGAGCGGTCTACAGCCCCTCGATCACCGATTTCGTTTTCATGGTCGAGGATTCTTCGTATATGTTCGTCACCGGGCCGAGCGTGGTCAAGACGGTCACCCATCAGGACATCACCTCCGAGGATCTGGGCGGGGCCAGTGTGCATGCCCAGAAGAGCGGGGTGGCCCATTTTACCGTGGCCAACGATGTGCTCTGTCTGCGGGAGATCAGGCGGCTGATCAGCTATCTGCCGTCCAATAATCAGCACCGGTCGCCGATTCTCGATCTCAGCGATTCCGCCGATCGTACTGATCCGGCCCTGGACTTTCTTATACCCAGCAATTCCAATCAGACCTATGACATGAACGTCCTGATCCACTCCATTCTGGACGGTGCCGAGTTCATGGAGGTTCATGCCCGATTTGCCCGCAATATCATCTGCGGTTTCGGCCGCTTGGGCGGGCAGACCGTGGGGCTGGTGGCCAATCAGCCTGCGGTACTCGCTGGCGTTCTCGACAACGATGCCTCGTTCAAAGCCGGACGCTTTGTTCGTTTTTGCGATTCGTTCAATATTCCCCTGATCTCCCTGGTGGATGTTCCAGGCTTCATGCCCGGACCCGATCAGGAGCACGGCGGCATCATCCGCCACGGTGCCAAACTCCTCTATGCCTTTACCGAGGCCACGGTGCCGCGGATTTCTGTGATCATCCGCAAGGCCTACGGCGGAGCGTATCTGGTGATGAATTCCAAGCATATCCACTGCGATGTCAACTATGCCTGGCCCACGGCGGAGATCGCGGTCATGGGGCCCAAGGGGGCTGCTGAGGTTATCCACCGCAAGGAAATCTACGAGGCCGACGATCCGGAAGCCGTACTGAATGAAAAAATGGAGGAATACCGCCGCACCTTTGCCAACCCCTTTATCGCCGCTCAACGGGGGTATATCGATGATGTTATTTTTCCCCGGGACACCCGCTCCCATCTCATCCGCACCTTACAGATGCTGGACAGCAAGAGAACCAAGGGTCCTGATCGCAAACACGGAAATATTCCCCTGTGAGGTACGCTATGTTTAAGAAGATACTGATCGCCAACCGTGGCGAAATTGCCATTCGCATCATTCGTACCTGCAACCGGATGGGCATCAATACTGTGGCTGTTTATTCCAATGCGGACAGCCGCAGTCTGCATCGCCAAATGGCGGATGAGGCTGTGCATATCGGCGAATCACCGTCCCAGAAATCCTATCTGGATATCGATAAGATTATTGCCGCCGCCACGTCCACCGGCTGTGAGGCCGTGCATCCCGGGTACGGCTTTCTTTCCGAAAATGCCCGGTTCGCCAAAGCGGTCGAAGCAGCCGGGATGGTGTTTATCGGCCCGCCGGTGGAAGCGGTGGATGTGATGGGAGATAAGATCACTTCCAAGGTACTGGCAAAAAATGCCGGTGTACCGGTTATTCCCGGCCATATCGAGGCATTGAAGGATGAAGATGAGGCGTTGGCTATTGCCGAAGAAATCGGATATCCGGTGTTGCTGAAACCGGCGGCCGGTGGCGGCGGCAAAGGCATGCGCATTGTTCGCAAAGCCGAGGATATGAAGGCGGCGCTGGCGGCCAGCCGTCAGGAAACCCAGAAAGCCTTCAATGACACCCGTATCTTTGTCGAGCGTTATATTGAGCAGCCCCGTCATATCGAGATCCAGGTCCTGGCCGACAGTCACGGCCATGTCGTCCATTTGGGCGAGCGGGAATGTTCTATTCAGCGGCGCTACCAAAAAGTGATCGAGGAGTCGCCGTCTCCTGCGGTTTCTGCGGACCTCCGGCAGCGCATGGGCCAGGCGGCCTGCAATCTGGCAGCCAAAGCCAATTATGTCAATGCCGGCACGGTCGAGTTTGTCATGGACAGCCAGCATAATTTTTATTTCCTGGAGATGAACACCCGTCTGCAGGTGGAGCATCCGGTCACCGAACTGGTTACCGGGCTTGATCTGGTGGAGTGGCAGCTGCGCATTGCCAGCGGCGAACCCCTGCCTTTTGACCAGAACGGCGTCACCTTTAACGGTTGGGCCATTGAAGCCCGAATTTGTGCTGAAGATCCCTCCAGGGGGTTCATTCCCTCCACCGGCATGATCACCCGTTATGCTGCGCCCAGGGGAGAGGGCGTTCGGGTGGATAGCGGCGTCAATATCGGCGGTAAAATCGATGTGTATTACGACTCCATGCTGGCCAAGCTGATCTGTCACGGCAAGACCAGGGAAGACGCCCGCAACGGCCTGATCGAAGCCCTGAACGGCTACCATATCGAGGGGGTGTCCACCAATATCGATTTTGTCACCAGTGTGCTCTGTCTGCCCGAGTTCGCCGAGGGCAATCTGAGTACCGGATTTATTGATCAGCACTTTGACGGCGGCACGGCGAAACGGTCACCGTCGCGTCAATATCTGCAATTAGAGGCACTGGCCGCAACCCTGATCTACCATACGCGCACGGTGGCGGTGCGTGAGTCCCTGCAGCACATGGTTTCAGTTATCGGCGGAAAACGGGAACTGGGTAAAACACATCACTACAAGGTCCGCAGCCAGGGTGACCTCTTTGAAGTCGTCCTCGAGGGCACGCCGGTGAGCGGTGAAATCTGCACCATCCGGGTAGACGGCATTGCCCATAAGGTGGAAATTCCCATTTTTGAGTTTTTCCGCCGCAGGCTGAAGCTCAATATCAATGGGCAGACCTATCGTTTTCGGGTGCGCTTTGATCAGTCGTTCATGTTCATGTCGTTCAACGGAATTTCACAGTTGTTTGAAGTGTACACCCCCAAAGAATGGGCGATGATGAAATTCATGCCTGAGAAGGCGGATAAAACGTCGGATAACATTCTGGTCTGTCCGATGCCCGGTCTGGTGGTGGATGTGCTGGCCAAAAAAGGCGAGCGTGTGTTCCGTGGCCAGAACCTGGTGATTCTGGAATCGATGAAAATGGAAAGCGGTGTTGCGTCTCCGGTTGACGGCGTCATCGCCGAGGTCCGGGTGGATAAGGGCCAGGCGGTGGAGGCCGGTGAAACCCTGATCAAATTTAAAATGTAGGAAAAAAGTGTGCCGGGTTGCTGCCTTTGCCTGCAGGCGAGGGGGCAACCCGGCTGGAGGAGTGCACTACCTCCTACCGCCCGCAGTAACTGCATGGGGCACAACCGCATGCCTCTGGTGCGATCCGTCCTGAACACACAAGTGAACCAGCCCCCTTTCTGCAAATTTCTTCCCAGAGACGCAAGGGGAGGAAGGCCAAAATTTTGCCTCACCCGATAAAAGCGGGTATACTGCCCGTATGAGACGACCACCCGGTTGACCGGACTCTTTTCCGTGCCGCCCAGAAGGCACCCTACTGGCACCCCTTCGGTGACAGGAGTACATCCCCTGAAAAACACTGCGCACATATCACATTCCAGCCGCCATTCCAACAGTCAACGTGATGACCTGTGGACCGCTCTCACCCGGCCCGACTCTTTTTCCGACTATGCCGCCGCCTGGCTGGCGGTTCAGGGAGGGCTCCTCGAAACTGCGGAAACCGGGGTGCTCCGATTGCAAACAGGTGATTCCGATATTGCGCCGCAGCAGTGGCACTGGCCTGCCGAATCTGCAGCGGAACCGAGCCTGTTCCATGCAATACTTGAGAAGGCAGAGCGGGAACGAAAGGGCGTGGCCGTGACCCGCCCCGATCGAACCGGAGCCGGAAACGACACGGTGCAGATCTGTTTTCCGCTTTTCCTCGGCGACCGCCGCCTGGCTGCCGCCTTTGCAATCAGCCCAACCAGCGATGACCAGCTGCGACGAGCCATGCGTCAACTGCAGTGGGGAATTGTCTGGCTGGAAAAATATTTTTTCCACCACGGCCAGAGACGGAACGCCGATGCCGATCAGGGCGTCACGGACCGGCTTGTCCGGGTGGTTGAACTTCTCAACGGCACGCTGGAAAAGGAACGGTGCCGGGATGCCGCTGCCTTTCTCACCACCGAACTCGCCACTCTGCTGCGCTGCGATCGGGTCACTGCGGGCCTGCTCGAACGCGGCAGGATGAAAATCCTTGCCCTGTCGCACAGTGCCGCCTCTCGGCATAAGTCCAATATTATCCTGTCCGTCACCACGGTGCTGGAAGAGGCTGCAGACCAGCGGGAAACCCTGCTCTTTCCTCCAGGCAAGCACGCTCCACCGGTCATTGTCAGGGCGCATGGAGAGCACGCCGGTCAGTACGGGTGCGGCAGCCTGCTCACTGTTCCGTTTTGTGACAGGCAGGGCTCGGCGTACGGGGCGATGCTCTTTGAACGGAGCGAAAAAGAGCCCTTCCAGGAGGCCGACATCCTGTTGGCTGAAGCGGTGGTCAGCCTCGCCGCTCCGGTGCTCCGCGACAAGGACAGCAATGATCTGCCCCTGTGGCGCAAGGTGACGGAACGCGGCAGGCAGCACTTGAACACAGTCTGGGGACCGGATCATCCCGGTCGGAAAGGCGCAGCATTGGGTTTGCTGTGTACCCTCTTTTTGCTGGCTGTTGCCAAAGGAGATTTTCTCATACCCGCCCCGATCACTTTGTCCGGAGAAATCCAACGCGCTGTCGTCGCGCCTTTTTCCGGGTATGTGGGGGTGGCTCACCGCAGCGCCGGAGACCATGTTACCGCGGAGGAACCGCTGGCCTCCCTGGATACCAGCGACCTCACCCTCGATCAATTGCAATGGGCCAGCCGGAAACGACAGGCCGACCTGGAATACCAGAAGGCGATGGCCGATAATCTGACCGCCAATGCCCAAATTATTCAGGAGCAGAAAAAGCAGGCGGAAATTCAGCTTGCCCTTCTTGACCTGCAAAAAAAGCGTACGACCATCACTGCTCCTTTTGCCGGTCTGCTGGTCAAAGGCGATCTCTCGCAATCCATTGGGGCGCCTGTTGAACGGGGCCAAATCCTGTTTGAGATCGTCCCTGACAATGCCTCTCGCGTTCTGCTGGATGTCGATGAACGGGACATCGGTTTCATTGCCGCCGGTCAGGAAGGGACCCTCGTCTTCAACGCCTTGCCCCGGCAGCACCTCGCCTTCACCATCGAAAAAATCACGCCTGTTTCAACAGTGGTCAGCGGCCATAACACGTTCCGGGTCGAAGGCAGACTGCGCACCTTCTCGACCCGGCTTCGTCCCGGCATGCAGGGCTACGCCAAGGTCCATGCGGGCAGCAGACCGCTTGCCTGGATCTGGAGTCGCCCCCTCCTAGACCGATTGCGTTTGTGGTTCTGGTCTCGTTCCTGGTGAGTGGGGTATGAACGACAATCCTTTCAGCCCTTCATGGTATCGGGTGGCCACACTTCGCCCCCGGCTGCGCAGCCACCACCGGATCATCAGGCATGTCTACCGGGGCGAGGTGGCCTACCTGCTTGCCGATCGCGTTAGCGGCGATGTCTACAGGTTCACGCCCGCCGCGTACCGCTTCATCGGGCTCATGTCCGGCACGCGCAGCGTTCAGGAAATTCTCGATATCCTGGCGAAAAAAGACGATCCAGACATCCCCGGCCAGGATCAGGTCATTGCAATACTCAGCCAGCTCCATACCATGGACGCTCTTATCTGCGATGTGCCGCCCGATACCGACGAGCTTCTGCTGCGCAGCAGGCAACGGGAACAGCCGCATTATCTCACGCAGCTCAAACAAAGTCTTCTTTTCTTGCGCGTTCCGCTCTTTGATCCGGAAAAGCTGCTCCTTGCCTGCAGTCCTGTATTGAGCGTCTTGTTCACCCGTCTCTTTCTTTGCTGTCTGCTCGGCATATATTTCCTCGCAGCCGTGCAGCTGCTCATGAGCTGGCCGGAACTGACCAACGATTTGGTTGATACCCTCTTTACCCGCCACAACCTCCTCATCCTCTGGTTCATTTACCCGCTCATCAAGGCCGGCCATGAACTCGCCCATGCGCTGGCGGTGAAAAAATGGGGGGGCGAAGTCCATGAGGTCGGCATTATGCTGCTGCTTCTGCTGCCCGTTCCCTATGTCGATGCCTCCTCCTCAGCCACCTTCAGGGACAAGAGGCAGCGAATCATGGTCAGCGGGGCAGGGGTCATGACCGAACTTCTTTTCGCCTCCGTTGCCCTGCTCATCTGGCCGCGGCTGGAGCCTGGCCTGGTCAAGTCCATCGCCTACAACGTGATCATGATCGGGGGATTTTCCACTCTGCTCTTTAACGGCAATCCCCTAGTCCGCTTTGACGGCTATTACGTGCTCTCCGATTTGCTGGAGCTGCCCAACCTCGCGCAACGGAGCCGCTCCTATCTCGGCTATCTGGTCTTCAGATACCTCTTCGGCATCAAAGAGGCGGCAACTCCTTCCGGATCTGCTGCCGAAAAGCGCTGGTATCTGCTTTACGGCATTGCCGCCTTTGTCTATCGCATAGTGCTCTACAGCTCTATCTTTCTTCTTCTTTCGCACCATTTTTCCTGGCTCGGGACGGCCTTCGGGGTGATTGCCATTGGCCAGCTGCTGCTGGTGCCGGCGTACACCACCCTGCATCGCTTTTTTACCACCGCCTCGTATCGGCAATACCGGTCGCGCATGCTCCTTGGTACCGCAGTGGTTACCACCGCGGTCTGTTCCGTGCTGACCCTGCTGCCGCTGCCCTATGCCACCCGAGTCGAAGGGGTGGTCTGGCCTCCGGACGATTCGTTTGTCCGAATGCAGACCGCTGGATTTATAAGGGAAATAGCCGCACCTCCCAACGGTTGGGTGCAGAAAAATGATACCCTCATTGTGTGTGAAGATCCGCAGCTCAGCGCCGACCTGCTCCTTCTCCAGTCCCAGATCCAGGAATACCAGACCCGTAAAAACGTTGCCTTTGCCACGGCGACGGTTGAGGCCACCATTCTCGATGAACGGTTGCAGGAGTTGCAGGAACGGTTGCGGGAAAAACAGGCGGATGAGAAAAAATTGACCATTCGAAGTCCCGCCGAGGGGCGATTCGTAATCCCCGGCGACACCCAGCTGGTCGGTCGATTCATGCATCAGGGTGATCCGTTGGCCTATGTCCTGGCTGCGGGCAACCGGGTGCGGACTGTTGTCTCGCAGGAGGATATAGATATCATCACCGAAAAAACCAGAGCGGTGGAACTTCTCCTTTTCTCCGACTCCGGAACCACCTATACCGGCCGCATCGCAACGGTCAACCCGCAGGCCACACTGTTGCTGCCCGATCCGGCCCTGGGGACAGCGGGCGGCGGCAGCATTCTCACCGATCCGGCAGACCCGTCCGGCCGCACGATGCTCGAAGAACGCTTTCAGCTTGATATTGCCCTCGATGCGCCCCTGACAAACACCTTCATCGGCAGCCGGGTGCTCGTCCGTTTCGACCATGGCAGCGAACCCCTCGCCATCCGCTGGCTGCGGAAAATTCGACAGCTGTTTCTCGCCCAGTTGCATGGATAAGGCTTCCCTGCCGCGCCGCCAACCGAGGTTCTGGCCGGAAAAGAAAAACGACAGCCAGCCGTTTCAACGTACGGGCTGGGCCTCGAGTTTGAGCTTTTGGGGCAGCATCCTCACCTCTCGCTACCGAAAATGGGCCCGCTTCGCCGAACTCGTCAATCAGCGGGAAAGCGCGTACTCTGCACTCTCTGCGGCAGCACTGCGGACCCAGGCCACCCTTCTGCGGCAGCGCCTCTATCAAGGGCAGCCGGACCGGGAAATCGCCGCCGACGTGTTTGCGCTGGTTCGTGAACAGGCCGCGCGGGTCCTCAAACAGCGCCCCTTCGATGTGCAGGTCGTCGGCGGCTGGGCGATGCTGAACGGCAGGGTGGCCGAAATGGCGACCGGCGAAGGCAAGACCCTGACCGCAACCCTGCCTGCCTCTTTTGCCGCGCTTGCCGGCATACCCGTCCATATCATTACCGCCAACGACTACCTTGCCCGGCGCGATGCCGACCTTATGCGGCCGTTGTATGAGGCTCTGGGTATTCGTGTCGGCGCCATCCAGGCAGGCATGACCGCTGCCGCGCGCAGAGCGATGTATCAGCGGGAGGTTGTCTACTGTTCGAACAAGGAAATCGTTTTCGACTATCTCAAAGACCGGCTGCTCTTTGCCAAGCAACCGCCCGGCACCGTCAATCTGCCGCTGCGCCGACTCTGCGGGCAAAGCGGTTTCGAAGGATCCCTGCGTCTCAGGGGGCTGCACTACGCAATCGTCGACGAAGCGGACTGTATCTTCATCGATGAAGCCAGGACCCCGCTCATCCTGTCCCAAGCCGGCGATTGCGGCCTGCCGCCCGACCTGTATGCAAAGATCCTCGACTGGGCAGCGCACTTGCAGGAAGGGCGCGATTTTTCCCTGAACCGGACCACCCGGTCTGCACAGCTCACGGCCCACGGCAAAGGGACCGTGGGGGACTTACCGACCCGCGATCCGTCGTTGCTGCCGTATCGCCGCACCCTCGATTTTCTCATCCAGCGGGCGCTGACCGCCCTCCATCTCTTTGCCAACGGCCGGGAATATATCGTTGTCGACGGCCAGGTTGTCCTCATCGGTGAACAGACCGGGCGGATCATGCCCGGCCGCTCGTGGGAAATGGGCCTGCAGCAGTTTGTCGAAAGCAAGGAAGGCTGTCCGCTCACCGGCCAGCCGGAAACGCTGACCAAGATCAATTATCAGAAATTTTTTAACAAATACCTGTACCTGTCCGGGATGACCGGCACCGCCACGGAGGTGCAGCGGGAATTGTGGGATGTCTACCGGCTGCAGGTTGTCCCTATCCCTACCAATGTGCCGCCGCAGCGCCGCAACCTCGGCTGCCGGCTCTTTCGGACCACCAGGGAGAAGAACCGGGCGCTCATCGAGCGGGTGCGCACTCTGCTCAGCGAACAGCGGCCAATCCTGATCGGTACCGCATCGGTCAGCAGTTCCGAAGCCGTAGCGTTGCTGCTGCGTGAAGCCGGATTGGTCTGTACCCTGCTCAACGCCCGTCAGGACCAGGAGGAAGCGGAGATCATCGCCCGGGCGGGAACCGCCGGCCAGATTACCGTGGCCACCAATATGGCCGGCCGAGGCACCGATATCGTCCTCGCGCCCGGTGTTGCCGAGCGGGGCGGGCTCCATGTTCTTGCCACTGAATGCGCCAATCCCCGGCGGATTGACCGGCAATTGTTCGGCAGATGCGGCAGACAGGGCGATCCGGGCAGCTTTGAAGCGCTGTTCTCCCTGGAAGACCCGCTTTTTCAAGGGGACAACCTGACCGCAGGGGCGCAACTCCTGCGCTTCTGTCTGCGGCATGTGCCCATCGCCACGCGGCAGCTGGCGGACCTGGTGATCGCCAGGGTACAAAAAAACTTTGACCAGCAGCAGTATGACCTCCGGCAACAACTGCTCAAACAGGATACCTTCCGCGAACGATCGCTCTCCTTCAACCGCTACGG
The DNA here is from genome assembly GCA_041622895.1 of Desulfobulbus sp. Lineage (GTDB taxonomy): Bacteria > Desulfobacterota > Desulfobulbia > Desulfobulbales > Desulfobulbaceae > Desulfobulbus. The sequence continues at coordinate 22,681 of JBFJXW010000034.1, forward strand.
AGAATGAGCGGGGCATCCCTTTTTTTTCCTGATCAACAAATCCTTTCTTGTTTTTTTTCCCCTTGTGATACGATGAGGCGATAGCAGCCGTGTTCTGAACGTTGCGCACAAGGGAGAGCAGGCGGGCATATCAAACGAATGTGCGAATGATGCACGATACATCTGCAGATTGCCGATAACCCTTACTCCTTCAGAACACTTTGTATTTTTTTGAAAAACTAGAACCTCGCATCCTGCTTTCCGCCGATCTGCTCGCCATAGCGACAGAGCCCCCGATAGTTGAAATTGCTGAGACAGAGATCCTGCCTCTCGCGGTTGCCGAGGAATCCCCGGCAACGGCCTCCGCTGTCTCACCGCCGGAGGCTGTAACCTCCGACAGCACTGCAGTGCTGACCACAGCGGCGGCAGACGACGCTGCGGAGCAGGTTGCCCCGTTGTCCGACACTGTACCGTCCAGCATCGCTCCGGACAGTGGCCAGGAAAGCGCCGAACGTACCCAGCCACCCCTGACAGCCGGTACCGCCACGGAAGAGGCGACCGCACCCGCAGTATCGACGGCGACCGACACCGTTGCACAGCCCCGCGAAATCATATTTATCAACAGCGACATCGAAAATTCAGACACCCTGCTCAACGGATTCGAGCAGCAGGATGCGCAGCAGGTGATCGTTCTCGATGCAACCCGTGACGGCATTGCCCAGATTACCGCGGCCCTGGCCGAATATGAGGGTGTTGACGCCGTCCACTTCATCTCCCATGGCAGCGACGGCACGGTCAAACTCGGCAAAACCTGGCTGCATATCGACACCCTCAGCGCCTACTCCGAGTCCATTGCCGCATGGGGCAAGGCGCTGTCGGCGGACGGCGATCTCCTCTTTTATGGCTGCGATCTGGCCGCCGATTCCCGGGGCAAGGAACTGCTGGCGGCAATTGGCGGCCTCACCGAGGCGGACGTGTCTGCGAGCACCAACGCCACCGGCCACGCCGTGCTGGGCGGCGACTGGATTCTCGAATATCAGGTCGGTGCGATCGAAGCCGAGACCCCGCTCACGCCTCAGTTGCAGCAGGACTGGGTTCATGTCCTGGCCGAAGAGACCGTGGCCGACAATTTTAACTCCTTCAGCTACAGCAACAGCACCGGCACCGTTAACGCCTGGGTCGGTGGCTGGACCGAGATTGGGGAAAGCACTAACCCCTATTATTTTTTTGGCGACAAGGTCTATATTTTTTCCAACAAAATTTGCATTGAAACCGCAGAGAAAGAGGGGGCAACGCGTGGCATTACCCGCACCGCCGACCTGAGCAGTGCCGCCTCCGCCTATCTCAGTTTTGATTATAGGCTGCAGAAGTGGTTTCCAGGAGATGGCAATGTCCAACTGCAGATACGCAAGGATACCGGTTCCTCCTGGACCACTATCGGCTCCTATACGATCACCGATAACGTCGACACCTCCGCATTCCTCGATATCTCCACCTACACCTCTGCCACCACGCAGATACGATTCGTTTCGACCGGTGAAGATGAAGGAGGGCTTTCTACAGGCTTTGACTACTTTTTCGTCGACAATCTGCAGATCGACTATACCACCACCGCCTGGACCTCCGGCCTGTGGCTGACCACCGATGCCACCGTCAGTAACGGCGGGCAGCAGGGGCTCGCCACTTGGAACGAGGCGGATATCATCCAGCTGGGCGTTCCCAATCTGTCGTTTGACCCCGGCACTACCGCCGGCACGGTCTCGCTTGCCGCTCAGCTGTCCTCATTTGCCGTGGGCGCCAACATCAATGCACTCCATTATGTGAGCACGGATCTGCAAATCGGCTCGATACAGCTCTATAAAGGGGATATTCTTTTTGCGACCAGCAATCCTGACCTGGTGAAATCCTTTGGCGGGGTAGGCGCGGGACGGGATGATATCATCCTTTTTCACCCGGCCACCACCGGCGATTACAGCGCCGGAACCTTCTCCATCCTCTTCGACAACCTGGTTGCCAATACCGAGATCCGTGGTCTGACCCTCATTGAAAGCGATGTGACGGTCGGCGGCAAGGAGCTCCATGCCGGCGACCTGCTGTTTTTACGCGAGGGGGGTTCCGAAGATCACACGGTCTGGCTCTATGAAACCGGCAC
>JBFJXW010000035.1:0-24799 GCA_041622895.1 Desulfobulbus sp.
CCCGGATCAGGGAACGCGTTGGCCCGTCAACCCGAGACTGATGCCGAACGGCTGCAGCGATTACGATATCATCTCAACATTCTGCAGGCCAAGAAATATACCGAAAAGCATCCGGAAATGCGGCGAACCAAACAACTGATCGCGCAACTTGAGAGACAGGTGGGCAATCAGCAACTTCCCCGCCAGTCAAGCCTGCCCGTCAATATGGAAGTGCAGCGCTTGCAACTGCAGCTTAATGATATTGAAGCTAATATAAAGCAGCTGCGCGCAAGCCAGGAGAATATTCCGGCAGCGATCGCCAAGTACCAACGCTGGATTGAAGCAGCGCCTGTGCGAGAGGCCGAATGGAACGGGTTGACTCGAGATTATGCAGAATTACGCCGTCACTACGATGAGCTGGTCGCACATAATTTAGCAGCGCAATCCGCAGAATTTATAGAGCGGAATCAAAAGGGGAGTAAGTATAAAATTGTCGATCCTGCTCATCTCCCTGCAAAACCGTCTAAACCCAATTTTGTCAAAATATTTCTCGCGGCTTTAGCTGCGGGACTGGCAATGAGTGTCGGCACTATCTTGGCGCTCGATTTTATGGATACCTCATTTAAGGATGCCGTAGAGATAGAAGAGGATATCGGCGTACCGGTAGTCTGCTCCATCTCCTACATCGAAATGGATACTGAAATACGAAAAGAGCGGTTTTGGTTTCTGTTGAGTGCGACGCTCCTTTCTCTCTATGGTGTGGCCTTGTTGGTGACAATTGTCTATCTGTGGACAAGAGGCAAGATTATCATCTAAAAAGTACGTCCACGTACACCTTAATTGGAAAAAACATATCTGCAATGTATACAAAATATTACGGATTGATCAAAAAGCCGTTTTCTCTCACCCCGGATCCCAATACCGTGTTTATGAGTGAAACCCATCAGGAAGGGTTGGCTATTCTCAAATATGGAATTCTCAGCAAAAAGTGCTTTCTTGTTTTGACTGCTGATGTCGGTTCGGGAAAGACAACTTTGCTCCAAGCATTGGTGAGCTCCCTTGAACAGGATGTTCACCTTTGTCTGCTCAACAATCCTATTTTGTATCGTGATGAATTTTTTTCCTATATTGCTAAAAAAATTGGACTCAAATGGGATGGGAACAAAGCGATGTTTCTCATTGAGTTCGGCCTTTTTCTTAAACAGTGTTATGAGAAAGGTGAGCGAGTGCTGCTTATTTTTGACGAAGCGCATGTTCTACCAGTGGATCTTCTTGAAGAAATTCGACTGTTATCCAATTTGGAAGAAAAAGGGCAGGATGTCTTGTCTATTTTTCTCGTTGGGCAGCCGGAATTAAATGATCGGATGAGTGATGATCGTCTTTTACCGCTGCGCCAGCGTATCGGCATTCGTTTTCATCTCAGCCGTTTTTCTCCTGAGGAAACGAGGCAATACATTCTCTTTCGTCTGCGTGCAGCTGGTGCCCGTCATCTCAATATTTTTTCGGAAGAGGCATTTGCTACAATCCATAAAGTCAGTCAGGGCACCCCTCGGCTGATTAATATTATCTGTGATCATGCCCTGTTGACCGGTTTTGCGGAAAATAAACCGGTCATCGGAGCGGAGCTTATTGAAGAGAGTGTTAATGATCTTCATTTTCCTGGTGAGGGAAATCCCCTTCCGGTAGCCACTTCGAATCGGCCGCATGGCACTCGTCTGGCAATGTATTGCGGCTTAGCTGTGGCCAGTATTTGTCTTGTCCTTTTATTGCTGTATCTGCAATTTTGATTGGTTATGGGAGTGTAACGTGGGAAAAGTATTTAAAGCCCTGAAAAGGGCAGAGGAATCTGTAGGATTGGCAACTGATGAGGTCGAACACGTCATCAGCCCCTCCCATAACGTCAACTTACAACCAGAAACACCGATTGCAGCAGTGCAGGAGGCCGTTGTTGCTGAACGTCGGAAGCGACCGGTTGCACCGGTACGTAAAGTTGTGGATGCTGAGAGCCAGAAGCTACCGGGACAGTGGGATGACCGTCTCATCTTGTCAACCTCAACAACCGGTGCGGTGGCTGAAAGTATTCGTGCGTTGCGTACCCGTGTTCTTCATCCTTCTGTGGGACAAATTCCTCGGAGCTTGTTGATCACCAGTGCATCTCCTGGAGAAGGGAAGAGTTTTATCTGCGCAAATCTCGGGATTTCCCTCGCTCAGGGAGTTGATAATCATTGTTTACTGGTCGACTGTGACTTGCGTCAACCTACCCAGCATGTCCTGTTTGGTTTGGAAAACAATGCAGGGTTATCGGACTATCTTCAGCATAAGAAAGAACTTTCCGAGCTATTCGTACCTTCCGGGATTGAAAAATTGTCGATCTTGCAAGCCGGTCCGCGATCAATTAATCCTGCGGAACTTCTAGGTTCTGCGTCCATGGCCGATTTAGTCGATGAACTGGTTAAGCGCTATGATGACCGTATCGTTCTTTTCGATAGCCCACCCCTTCATGCCGCCAGCGAAACCGCTATCCTTGCGCAACACGTCGACGGTGTTATCCTTGTGGTGCGATACGGTGCATCTCGCCGGGAATATGTTAAAACTTTAGTAGAGGCTATTGGCCGGGAGAAGATTGTCGGGGTGGTTTTTAACGCGTATAAATCAAACATGCTCGATTCCAAGGTGTTTGGTTACTATGAATACCAGCAGAACTATTACTACAATGAAAAATAGTAGCCGACTCGTTAATGCAAGGAGCACCGCAATATCGTTTTTATTGCGGTTTATTGCGAGAAGCGTACACTAAGTGCGCCGAGCTGTTATGTTTACACATTGCTGAGTGGATTATTCTAAACTTGGCTACTTAATAGCTTCTTCTCTCCGCGGTAAAGAACAAAGGTGCTGTCAACATTATTGCCGTCTTGCCATTTTAATGATATGCTTCCGCATCTTTTTTACCATAGCTTGGCACTCGAATCCGTAATGGCCTCTTGTTGTGTTCCACTCAAGAAATAGAGACTTTGACCACAAAAGGATGTGTACAATGCAGTCAGCGAAAAAACAGATAACAGGAAAGGAAGCGCTCGAATTGTTACTTGCTGGAAACAAAAGGTTTCTTTCTGGAAAACTAGAGCATCCAAATCACTGTGAAGAGTCGAGAAAGGGACTTGTATCCAAACAGGACCCTATCGCGGTGGTTTTAGCTTGTGCCGATTCTCGAGTTCCTCCGGTCGATATTTTTGATCAAGGGCTGGGTGATCTCTTTGTGGTTAGGGTTGCCGGCAACATCATCAGTGATCACATTCTTGGCAGTATTGAATACGCTGTAGCTCATCTGCATACACCACTTGTTATGGTGATGGGGCATTCTTCGTGTGGAGCGGTGAGCGCGGTTGCACAAGGGGTGAAGTTGAATGGTCACATCGCCAGTCTGACACCTGCAATTGATGCGGCCCTAAAAAAAGTGAAAACCTGTGAAGGCCATTGGACCGATAATGCTGCAAAAGAGTTGGCAAAAGCAACAGCCAAAAAAATAGAAGAATCGGAACCTATTGTCGCAGATCTGGTCAAAGAGAGGCGGGTGCTGGTTGTGGCCACCTACTATGACCTCGCCACCGGTGAGGTTTCCCTGCTTGATTAAGTTTATTTTTAACTGGTATTTTATAATATCTTTCTATATGCGTAACGGCTAACAGTATACCTTTTTTAAAATTACCCGCCTAGTACGCTTCGCACTTGATTCTACCCGGTCAATAGCTCCTTGCTACGCTGTTTTGGCAAGTTTTTCGCTATGCATGAAACGTTGACTGATCATTCTGGTAGAAACCACCCACTTCCCAGCTTGATCAACACCGTATGACCTTTCCAATAGACGACATTATTCCTGTTTTGGAGCGTGAAGTCAGGGGGTACCAGGTTCCGATTGTGGACTTGATTGCCACCCAGACCAACGATCCATTCAAGGTATTGGTTGCGACTATTCTCTCAGCACGAACCAAAGATGAAGTGACTGCAGCGGCTGCCCGACGACTGTTCGCCCAGGCAGGAAACATCAATGAATTGGCTCGATTGACTGTGAATCAACTGGAAAAAATTATTTATCCGGTTGGCTTTTTCCGCAATAAAGCAAAATATCTTAGCAAACTGCCATCTGCCCTCAACGAGCAATTTGGTGGCGTTGTCCCGCATGATATCGATTCCCTGCTCAAACTGCCGGGAGTTGGACGTAAGACTGCAAATCTTGTGGTTGCTGTAGCCTTTCATGAACCCGCTATATGTGTAGATACTCATGTGCATCGCATCATGAATATCTGGGGGTATGTTCAGACAACAACGCCATTGCAGACGGAAATGGCTTTGCGGCAAAAACTTCCGAAGCAGTACTGGAATCGTATCAATTCCATTTTGGTGGCGTTCGGCCAAGGTGTGTGCAAACCGCTACGCCCCCACTGTGACCGCTGCGTTATTGCAACTCTGTGTCCTCAAATAGGGGTGACGCCTCGTCACGTCGATGAGGCGGTGATCATGCATCCCTCATCGGCAAGAAAGTTTGTTTCCTGGAATGTTAATGGACTGCGAGCCGCAGTGAAAAATGGTTTCCTTGAAACGCTTCACGGTATTGATGCCGATATCTTTGCTCTGCAAGAGATAAAGGTACAGCCAGAACAGCTGCCTCATGAGCTCCTAGATATCCCTGGGTATAAAAGTTTCTGGTATCCTGCGCAAAAAAAAGGCTACGCAGGTACCGCAGTGTATAGCAAAATCGAACCGTTACAGATCATTTATGGTTTGGATTCTCAGGATTTTGATAACGAGGGGCGAGTGTTGACCCTCGAGTTTGATGATTTTTTCTTCATCAATAGCTACGCTCCCAATGCTCAGCCCGAATTAAGGCGTTTAGCCTTCAAGCAGGACTTCAATCGAACCTTGCTTGCATTCATGAATCGCCTCAGTGAAAGCAAATCGGTTGTGCTGTGTGGAGATCTGAATGTTGCGCATAAAGAGATCGACCTGAAAAATCCAAAAGCAAATGTTAATAATCCTGGTTTCTCTGAACAGGAACGTGCTTGGATGGATGAAATTACAGCAGCCGGGTACATCGATACTTTCCGGAAATTCAATCAATCGCCTGATCAGTACACCTGGTGGAGTTATCGCTATAATGCCCGAGCTAAAAATATAGGGTGGAGAATCGATTATTTTATTGTGGATGGCGCCAGTGCCGACCGGATTATCGATGCTGCCATTCATGAAAATGTAACCGGATCCGATCATTGTCCGGTCAGTATCCTCTTTCAATGATGATGCAGCATATATGAAACCGTATCAAATTATTATTGCAGATGATCATAGTCTTATTCGGCAAGGCCTTAGGAGCATAATTGCCAAGGATTCGCTGCTACACATTATTGGCGAGGCAAGCAACGGCCAAGAACTGCTTCAACTGTTAAAGCAGAAACCGTCGGACATGGTCATTGTAGATATAAGCATGCCGCAACTGAACGGTATTGAAGCTATAGGAGAAATACAAAAATTTTTTCCGCAAATTGCTATCCTGATTCTAACCATGCATACCAGCAGTCAGTATTTTTACCAGGCAATTGCCGCTGGTGCGCATGGTTATCTGATGAAAGACGATTCTGATGCCGAACTGCTTATTGCTATCAATAAAATCAAGGCAGGAAAATCCTATATCTCACCACAATTGTCCTCCGAAGTGACCGATGAGATGATAACCGCTTTTCGTACGCAACGAAAAATTCCGTTTGTCATTCTCAGCGACCGGGAAAAACAGGTGCTCAAATTGGTCGTTAAGGGGTGCTCCAGTAAGAAAATCGCTGAAATTCTAGATTTAAGCCCTCGGACTATCGATCACCACCGGGCTAATTTGCTTAAAAAATTCAAAATGAAAAATACGGTGGATCTTGTGAACTACGCAATCCGTAATGCGGTGATTATTCCTGAGGAATGATTTTTTTTTTAGTGGTTTCCAGATGCATGTCTCTTTGCTTAACGCGCGCGTTTCATTCTATTATTTTTTCTTGTTAGGTACAAATACCTAGAGGTTGCTAGGCAATTCCCACAATTGTTTTTTTCTGTTTTCTCGGCTTTATTGCAACTTTTGTGAGCGGAATACTAGATGAACTAGTGTAGCCGCTTGTTGGGCATCAAGAGAAGTGAGGTAAGCCATGAATAAAAACGATCTTGTTGAATCTATAGCGCATTCGGCGCAAATTAGTAAAATAGCTGCGGAGCGGGGCTTAAATGGCCTTTTATCCACGTTGTCGGCAGCGATGAAGGATGGTAAGCGTGTGACGCTTGTCGGATTCGGCAGCTTTTCCGTTGTGGATCGTGCTCCAAGGACGGGAAGAAATCCAAAAACCGGGGAAATTGTGCCGATCCCATCACGCCGGGTGGTTAAATTTCGTCCGGGAAAAGAGCTTTCTGGGAAAATACAGTAAATTCATACAATCTTAGCTAGTTATTTATGGCGAAATCGATGCTTTTGAGTTGGTTGACTTTTATTGGGTATCGTTTTTCGGACGAACCACAATAACCCTCCCGCGCCTATCATCAGCAAACACAGTAACTGACCCATGGAAAGTTCCAGGAAAAAGAGACCTATCTGTGGGTCAGGTTCACGAAAAAATTCAATCAAAAACCTGAAGCATCCATAAAGGATTAGGAAAAGAGCCAGTAATGTCCCATGCGGCCAGTTTGATTGGCCCATATGCTGCCAGGGCTTTGCTTTCAACGACCAAAGAATGACAAACATTGCAAGACCTTCAAGGGCTGCTTCATAAAGCTGGGAAGGGTGCCGGGGGAAAGGTCCGCCATCGGGAAAAACCATGCTCCAGGGAACATCGGTAACTCTACCGAACAACTCACCGTTGATGAAGTTCCCGATACGACCGAAAAAAAGACCAACAGGTACGGTAACAACAAATAGATCGGCCGCTTTCCAAAAATTCAAGCCAACACGGTTGCAATAAAGAAAACCTGCCAATAGCGCACCCAGGCAACCACCATGAAACGACATACCGCCTGACCAGGTAGCTGGAATTTCAAAAGGGTGGGCGAGGTAGTAGGCTGGATTGTATATAAAAACATAGCCTAGGCGACCGCCGAGAATGACCCCTATGATCAGTGCAAGGTTCAGATTGTCGATTTTTTGCACCAACTGCAACCAACAGTATTTTTTAGCCTGGTAGACCACCAGAAGATACGCAGCGCTAAAGCCGATAACGTACATCAGGCCATACCAGCGTATCTGCAAGGAACCCAGGGAAAACAGTACCGGGTTGATCGTCGGGTATTCAATCATGATGAACCTGCTTCAGTATTAGAGGATGCCGAGCCGTTTCAAGTGCACTTGCAAAACAGAAAGCGCCGCCGGAGTCACTCCTGAAATCCGTGAAGCCTGCCCCAGGGAGCGGGGTTGCACTTTGGTCAGTTTCTCAACAACCTCATTGGACAGTCCTGGCATTCCCTTGTAATTGATATCTGGAGGCAGTTCGATGCGTTCCATTTTTTTAAATCGTGCAATTTGTTCTTCCTGCCGTTTGATATACCCTTCGTATTTGATCTGGAGCTCGATCTCGTCTTGAAAAATAAGAATTGCATCGGAGAACGGCAGTGCAAGAATGTTTCTTTGCGCCATGTCGAAGAAATGGTTGAGATTAATCTCCGGTCTCCGGAGCAATTCTGCTAGGGACACGGGTTGGTTGAGGGCGGTTGAATTGCAGGCCGCAAGAAAATTGTTGACCTCGGCTACCGGCTTGATCCGAATCTCGTGTAATTGATGGATTGTTTCGGTAATGCATTGTTTTTTTTCTTGGAATGTGTCCCAGGTTGGTTTGTCGAGCAATCCTATGCGGTAGCCAATTTCCCGGAGCCGCATATCCGCATTGTCTTCTCGCAGTAACAGACGATATTCTGCTCTGGATGTAAACAGGCGGTACGGTTCCTTGGTTCCCAGAGTAACCAGATCATCGATGAGGACACCAAGATAGGCTTGTGAACGATCCAGGATGAGAGGCTCCTTTCCGAGGACATACTGTACACTGTTGATAGCAGCCATCAGACCCTGGCCGGCTGCTTCCTCATAACCGGAGGTGCCGTTGATTTGACCAGCAAGAAAAAGGCCTTGGATTTTTTTGGTTTCAAGTGAAGACCTGAGTTCTCTGGGGTCCACATAATCGTATTCAATAGCATATCCGGGACGAATGATTCGCGCCTGTTCAAGACCCGGAATGGAGTGAACCATGTCGATTTGCGTGGCCAGCGGCAGGCTGGTGGGAATGCCGTTGGGATAGACTTCGATAGTATCCAAGCCTTCGGGTTCGAGGAAAACCTGGTGTCGGATTTTCTCTGGAAAGCGCATGACCTTATCTTCGATCGATGGACAGTATCGCGCACCGACACCTTCGATAATTCCGGCGTACATTGGTGACTGGTGAATAGACTTGCGTATAATTTCGTGCGTTTGTTCGTTGGTGTAGGTGATGTAACAGGGACGCTGCGCTAGTACGGGTTCTTTTTTGGAAGAGAAAGAAAAGAGCGCCGGCGGCTCATCGGTATACTGGGCTTCCAGCTTGGAGTAATCAATGGTATTGCCATCCAGGCGGGGAACTGTCCCTGTTTTCATGCGGCCCACGGAAAAACCTGCGGCGGCAAACCATTGGGCCAGTTTGGTAGAGGGGGCATCCCCCATGCGTCCGGCAGGGAAATGCTTTAGGCCGACATGGATCAGGCCATTGAGAAAGGTGCCGGTGGCCACAACGATTGCTTTAACTCGGATATGTTCATCCAGAGAGGTACGCAATCCGATAACCCTGCCGTTTTCTACCAGGATTTCGTCAACTACGGCTTGGCGGATTGCAAGGTTGGGTTGGTTTTCCAGGACATGTTTCATGCGAAGCCGATATAACAAGCGGTCCGCCTGTGCCCGGGAAGAGCGAACTGCAGGTCCCTTGCTGGTATTGAGCCTGCGAAACTGGATGCCAGTCGCATCGATATTTTTGGCCATTTCTCCGCCAAGCGCGTCGATTTCTTTGACCAGATGGCCTTTGGCCAGCCCGCCAATGGCGGGATTACAGGACATGGCGCCAATGGTGTCGGCGTTGATGATGCATACAAGGGTTCGGCACCCCATGCGAGCTGCTGCCAGAGCTGCCTCGCAGCCCGCGTGCCCTGCACCTATTACGGCTATATCAAAATCAGTCATGGTTCTGTTTAGGTAAGCGCATAAAGCGCATGGACAAAGAATCAGCGGAATCGTATACGGAAGATTGGTGTTTGCTGGCCGGAATTCATCAAAACCCGACATTATAGAGACAACTGTTTATATTTGCAACCACCATGGGGAAAATAGGCTAGGGACCTGTTGCTTATATTTTCAAAGATTTGTTGCTCAGCTCAGTACGTGATCTCTAACACCGCTGGTGGAACAACGTGCCAGCTGATGATATAGGCCTTGGCGGGAATGTGTCGACGACGACCAGTAACCGAGCCATTCCCAGGTTGCGTGGTGATGAAGCGAATATAGTTACGCAACCTATCCTTGTCATGGTGTTGAGTTCTCGGGACATCCCCCGTTTCTGGATCGCAGCCGCCATCGAGTGGCGACCACTCCTTTTACGACTTGAGCGATGCGCGAAAAGCGTTGGTACCAGCCGATTTTTCCCCTCTTTTGTAAGGCAACACAGCCGGTCGTTCCAATCGAATCCGCCTTTGGGGTGCCATGAATTATCGTCTCGTGCCTGCTGCCAGAGATGATTCCAGTCTGGATCCCGAAAGCGTGGAGGGTGCATGCTTTTCCTTTATCGGGGTGAAATAATTTGACAGAGTCGGCTCACTATGATTATGATAAAGAATTTTGGAAAGTGTTTTGACGGACCAGGCCTATCGCTATTGGCCTCATATCGTCGCTGACTGCACAATACCTGTCAATTCGCGGTGTTACAGGTGTACAGAAAACTGCCGAGCAGTGGGGGGAACTCCACCTGTATGCCTCTATTAAACAGATTATATTAAAGAAAGGAATTGTATTATGAGCAAAAGAACGTTCCAGCCCAGCAATATTAAACGCGCCCGTACCCATGGTTTTCGTGTTCGTATGAAGACTCGAGCCGGACAGGCCGTTATCAAAAGAAGAAGAGCAAAAGGGCGCAAGCAGTTGTCTGCCTAAGCCAGTTGAGCCGTTATAGTCTTCCCAAGGCTCATCTGCTTAAAACAACGCGGGAGTTTCAGCGCGTTTATCGACTTGGTCAGCGGTTTCGAGGCAATGGGTTTGGCATGATTTTCCTCCCGAACGGCGAATCGTACAGCCGGTTGGGAATCAGTGTGCAGAAAAAAACTGGTGATGCAGTTCGGCGCAACAGAATAAAACGACTGATACGGGAGGTATTCCGTCTCAACCGTCATCTGTTTCCTCCCTCTTGCGATATTGTTTTTACCGTCCGGCCTGGCTTCGCCATTAACAGCCTGATCGATATGCAAACCAGTGTGGCGCGCATAATCGACAGTTAAGAACGGGCGGGAGATGTATTCTTGAGCGATCACCAAGCGGAGTCCGCCACCGGCGGAACCCACCGATTAACTTCATGGCTGAAAGTGCCCGAAATATGCTTGATAGCAATATTTAGGGCCTATCAGTATGTTATATCTCCACTTTTTCCACCAGCCTGCCGTTTTGTTCCCACGTGCTCCCAGTACGCAATTGAAGCCGTAAAAAAGTACGGTGTCCTTCGCGGAATTTTTATGGCTTTATGGCGAATATTGCGCTGTCATCCCTTTTCTCGGGGCGGGTATGACCCGGTTAAATGACGCAGCATGCAGGTATACGGTTTCTTCCTGTCAACACCTCAGCAATAACAGAGGTTTCTAAAGGTATTTATCATGGATTTATACAGAGCCTTTCTGGCCATAGTACTTTCGTTTCTCATCCTGATCGGGTATCAATATTTTTTCGTCAAACCCGCTCCGCTGCAACCCAATGTAGCATCGCAGTCGCAACAGACGCCTGAAGCATCCAGCCAACAGGTTGCACCTGCCCCGGCTGCTGCATCCGCTATTGTCAGCACCCGGCAATCGGTATCCGCTGATCCTCGTGCCAAGGATATTTCCATTGATACCCCGTTGTATACAGCGATTGTCAATGAACAGGGGGGGGGCTTTAAGAGCTTCGTTTTGAAAAATTACCGCACCGATATGGAAAAAAATTCCGGACCGATGCAGTTGGTACCAGCGCAAGATCCTGCTAACCTGCCCATAATCTTTTCACTTGATAACGGTGCTTCAACGACCTTGCCTGTTTTTAAGGCGAATACGGATGCATTAACCTTATCCAATCAGCAGGATACGAATAAATTGGTCATGACGGCATCGCTTGCCGACGGTATCAGCGTGGTTCGCACCCTGACCTTTCAAGGGAACAGTTATCTGGTTGGTATTGAGTATAAGGTCGAGAATACCACGGACAAGGCGGTGCAAATCTCGCCAGCGTTGTCAATGTCCAATGAGCCATTTGCTCATGCCAGTCAAACCAGTAAATATTTGTTTGCTGGGCCGACAGCCTATGTAAACGGCGAATTGGTAGAAACGAAGGCAAAAAAATTAACAGATGGACCGGTTGTTCTTCAAGGTAAGGTCAGTTGGACAGGGTACGTCGATAACTATTTTATAACCTCGGTCGTTCCGGCAACAGGAAGTGTGCATACCGTGACCGTGCAGGGTACTGAACAACATGTGCGAACGGTTATTTCAGAAGGGTTGCGAACCCTGCCTGCGAATGGGTCCCTTTCTTTTGATTATAAAATGTACTTTGGGCCTAAAAAACTGAAGATTTTACAGGCTTCAGGGCATGAATTAGCTGCAGCTGTAAATTTTGGCTGGTTTGATGTGCTGGCAAAACCCATGCTCTGGCTGCTTAATTTTTTCCATCAGTATGCGGGGAATTACGGGGTAGCTATTATTTTGGTGACCATACTGATCAAACTGATTTTCTGGCCGATTACCCAAAAAGGTATGAAGTCGATGAAAAACATGCAAAAATTGCAACCCAAAGTCGCTAAACTGAAGGAGAAGTTTAAAGGCGATCCTGCCAAGATGAATCAGGAGATGATGGCCCTGTACAAGACCTATAAGGTCAATCCGGTGGGGGGCTGTTTGCCGATGCTGATTCAAATTCCGTTCTTTTTTGCCCTGTACCGGGTGTTGATGGCCGCCATCGAACTGCGGCATGCACCCTTTATGCTGTGGATTAATGATCTGTCCGCCCCTGACAGGCTATGGATCGGTATCGATATTCCCTACCTGCACGGCATTCCGATTTTAACTCTGTTAATGGGCGCATCAATGTATTTACAGCAGAAAATGACACCCACCACCGCAGATCCGACCCAGGCGCGGATTATGCAATTTTTACCAGTAATTTTTACATTTATGTTTATTAATTTTGCATCAGGTCTGGTGCTTTACTGGTTTGTCAATAATCTGCTTTCCATTCTGCAGCAGCAGCTTATAAATCGGCAGAGTAAGGCCTAAACCTTTGACGCAAGGAAGGTTTGTTATGGCGAAAGGAAAAGACTTTTACGGAAAGGAAATTTCTGAAGTAATAGAACAGGCATGTAAGGACCTTGGAGCTTCCCGCGAGGATCTGGATATAGAAGTTTTGGAAACCGGTTCAGCAGGTATATTTGGTCTTTGTAAGAAAAAAGCGCACATTCGAGTGCAACATAAGACGGTTCCAACACCTGAGCAAGCAGAGGTGGTCGAGCCCCTAAAGCCTGTCACCAAACCCCGAAAAAAGGGTGAATCCAAGGTCGCTGAAGTAGAGGTGGCTCCAACCTTGCCCGAAGTACCCGACACGGTGAAGGGCCCGTCAACCTCAGAAATTCCGGCGGAACCAGAAAAGGAAAAAATTAAGGCAATAGCAGAGACGAGTGACGAGGGACAGGAGGCCGAAACTGAAGACCTTGAGGACGAGCCGCAACTGGACCCCCCTTCAGAGGAAAATATAGCTGCAATTCAGGCTGATTTATATCAATTGCTGACTTTAATGGGATTACCCTCTGAGGTACAGGTTGTCTTTGAGCAGAATACGGTGCAGTGTAATATCTCCGGCCCGCATGAAGCCGAAATTGTCGGATCTGATGGGAGAACTCTGGACAGCTTGCAATATCTGTTGCGAAAAATTGTCTCCCAACATCTTCCGGATAAAATTATGCTTGCCCTGAACGCAGGGGATTTCAGGGAAAGAAGGGCAGAGGAATTGAAGCTTCGGGCCATCGAATTGGCGACACAGGTAAAAGAGGATGGCAAGACCCAGGCCATTCCAGCGCTGAACCCCTCAGAACGTCGTGTCGTCCATATGATATTGCAGGAAGACAAAGGCGTACGCAGCCGTTCAGTTGGAGAAGGCTTGTTTAAAAAAGTTCTTATTTATAAACCAGGAAAAGGGCGACGTTCCGTATCCAAAAAGCGACGAGGAGGACAAGGTGGCCGTCCATCCGGCGACTGATACCATCGCCGCCATTGCCACGGCACCAGGAACGGGAGGGATCGGCATTATTCGGATTTCAGGTCTGGATGCCCTCTCGCTTCTTCACAAGGTTTTTATTCCTCTCAAGCCACGAACCCAATATACCAGCCACAAACTCTATTACGGGACGGTACACGGGCGCGACGGGCAGGTCCTGGACGAAGCGTTGGCCGTCTACATGCGTGCTCCTTACACCTATACTCGTGAGGACGTCGTTGAACTCCAGTGTCATGGTTCCTATCTTGTCCTGCAGGAAATTCTACGGAATATCTGTGAGCTCGGCGCTCGTCCCGCCGAACATGGCGAATTTACCAAGCGGGCTTTTTTGGCGGGTCGAATTGATCTGACCCAAGCTGAAGCTGTTATTGATTTGCTGCAGGCGCAAACCGCAAAAAGTGCAGAATTTGCCGCCAATCAGTTGCGTGGAGAACTGTTCAAGCTGCTGGAGGGAATTCGTCAAGAATTGATCGCTATTTTGGCATTGCTGGAGGTCGCTATCGACTTTCCCGATGATGATGTAGAGATATTTGACAGCACCCAGGCGACAGCACAACTGCAATCAAAGATCATCACCCCGCTAGAACGATTGGTTGCCATGTCTGAGCAAGGCAAGCTCATTCGCGAGGGAGTTAAGGTCGTTATTGTCGGTCAGCCGAATGTTGGTAAGTCGAGTCTTCTGAACGCTTTGTTGCAGGAAGAGAGAGCCTTGGTCACTGCGCTCCCGGGAACGACAAGGGATACGATTGAAGAACAGATAGCCATCCGTGGTATTCCCGTTCAACTTGTAGATACTGCCGGGATCAGAAGACATGAAGACCTGGTGGAGGCGATGGGGATTGAGCGAGCCCGGCAAAAAATGCGTGAAGCTGACCTCGTGTTGTTTCTCGTCGATGGGCTTGCCGGAATGGGCGAGCATGATCGTGAATTGTACCGCACGGTTCAAGAAAAAGATCATCTCGTCGTCATCAATAAGCGGGATCTTGTTTCAAGCGAGCATGTTGAGATATTGAGCAACGAGTTTGTGAGTGAAAAGATAATCACAATATCTGCAAAAAAACATCTGGGGCTTGATGATCTTCAGGACGCTATTTATCAGGCAGTGGTCGCGGAAAGTAGGGAATTTTGTGAACAGATGACCTGTGCTCCCAATACCCGGCACCGTTCGATTTTGAATAAGACGCTTATTGCCTGCCGAAAATTCGAACAGGCGATACTGGAAGGAGCACCGGTTGATTTGTTGGCAGTGGATATACAGTCGGCACTTGACTATTTGGGCGATATTACCGGATTAACAACTCCGGACGATGTTCTTGATATCGTTTTTAGCCAATTTTGTATCGGCAAGTAACGTAACGCATTTGTTGTTTGCCGGAGGCCCGGCGGTTTCTACTGTGTAAAGCCGCGTCTGGGGCTGTTGCGTTAAAGAATTAGCGAGTTGCTCGCTTGACCGGAAGATTATTTTTAGCCACCTTGATATATTTCATCGGATCCACAGGTTTGCCTTTATAATGAATTTCATAGTGCAAATGAGAACCGGTACTGCGTCCTGTTGACCCGATCCGACCTATTTTTTCCCCATTCTTTATATGCCGGCCTTGCTTCACCAGCCGTTTGCTGAGATGGGCGAAAAGTGTCTCAAAACCATTCCCATGTTCTATAATAATATATTCTCCGTAGTCTCTGGAATAACAGGATTTTTTTACTATACCGTATCCTGTGGAGAAAACCAAATCACCTTTTTTCCCATCGAAATCGACCCCTTCATGAAAAGCATTTTTCCGGTTCAGCGGATCTTTTCTGGCACCGAAAGGTGATGTGATTGTAGTAGGAACCGGTTTTCCTATTGGTAGGTTTTCAATAGAATCCAGATAGATATCGGATTTTTCCTGCAATCTCTCTTCGTTTCGCTGCTTGGTTGAGGCGATGAACAAACCACCGCTATGCCTTGGGTCATCCTTGATCTTAGCCTCTACTCCCAGGCGTTTTATGATGGAATCCATCACCTTGGTTCGTTCGCTAAGGCGCGTTGCACTGACAGCTGTCAATGTCTGCTGCTTTTTTTTCAGTTGAGCAATCTGCTGTTCGTATTGTTTGATAAGCTCGGCTTTTCGCTGGGACCGGGCAGCTAGTTCGTCTTTGGCGGCAGCCAATTGATTTTTAAGGGTATCGACTTGGTGTTGCAGATCCGTACCCAAACGAGGGACGGACTGCTGGATCTCAGACCTGAGATGGTTAACCTGAAGCTGTAATTTTCTGTTATCCGAAAGGTATCTCGCTGCTTGTAGACTGCCAATCAGCAAGAGTATGGTGATGGCTCCAGTGACTATGAGAGCGTTTCTTAAAGTGTTTCCGGGAATAATCAGGGTCCGGTCGTCACCGGCCTCGCCTGTGATACGGATGTGCAGTTTTTTGTTTGCCATACTTTCAGGGGACTCATTGTCTTGTTTTTAGAGTTGGAGTGGGGCAGGATCCTTAGATGATCCTGTACAGCCGCAAGACTCTCCAAACGATGGGCATGGTACCTGTATAGAGTCTGGTAAAACGACAAAAAGGGCACTCCTTTTATTCTTTGGTTTTACTAAAATACCCTCTTGTATAATCGGTGAAAGGGAATATTGCAAGTTTTAGGCATCTTGTGATGACCCTGCTGGAGGGTGAGGGCGAAAATCAGATCATAACATTACGACTTCTGCAGATTTTCAATCTTTCAAATGCCGGAATGTTATGATCTTCATGGAGAAGGTTTTTTTTGGATTAACTGGCTACTTCTCGTAACTGTCGGCAAACAACTGCTCAATGGCTGCGATACCATCGTCGCTAAGATAACGCGTACCCGAGCCGACAAATGTATTGTAGCAGATTCGGGGCGAGTCTTCTTTCCAGGAGCCGTCTTTCCAGGTGAACCATTGGGTCCGGTTTTGATCATAGACATGGAGGGGGCGATTGAACAATTTAGCCAGTTCCACTGCCCAACCGGTACCACCTTTCACAGAGTCATCGTCGAGGATTGATCCAACAACAAAGACCTGATGTCCTTTGTTGACCATGTGAAAAATGGTCTGTAGTACCCTTCGTATTTTGTCGGTTTCATAATAGGTTCGTTTCATCATTCGAGAAGCAAGTTCCATACTGATGTCACCCCGTTGCAATTCTTCCTCGCTGAGCATAATCGGGTTACGGTCGCGGTTAAGGCGATGCCCTTCAAAGGAAAAAATTACTTCTTGGATGCCGTATTTTTCTGCGTTCTCGCCAAAGATTGTTTCGGCTCCTTTGAGGCCGCCATGGTACAATGTGCAGTCACTTGCATTCATAATTAAGTCACCTTGTTTTTTCATTATACGAGTGAAAGGCTGTCTCAGACAGCCGAAGATACTGTTCCTGATAGGGGTTACGCCTGAACAGTTATTTATTTGCTCTGAAGAATATCCGAAGGGGGGCCGGATATCCCTCTATAGTACGCGTCGGATTGTGCTTGTCAATAAAATCTTCGTATGATTCAAAGGTCATCCAAGAGGTTGGCCGTTGTTCCTCGCTGCTCATGGGATGTTCGCAGAAAAAATGGACATCGCGAAATCCGGCTCTGGCCAGCCAGTTGCGCAGGCAGGCAGCAGTGGGGACGAACCACGTACCTGGAACCTTTGCATAGGTCTGCATTGGAAAAAGGGCCACCGGATCTGATCCCGGAATGGCCTGGGATTCTACAATCAGGCAGCCACCAGGCTTGAGCGCGGTATGCAGATCACGTAATGCCTCTATCGGTGATGGTCGGTGATAAAGAATACCGAGGCAGAAAATGACATCGAAGCATTCGGGGAACAGATTCAGGTGTTCTATGCCTAGCAACTCCACCTGTAGCTGATTTTGTCCAGCAAAGGTATTAAGAGTGTTAAAGGTGTAATAATGCTGGACATAGGGTTCGAATCCGAGAACAAATTCCGGTTTTTTGCTGGCCATGCGAAACATGTAGTAGCCATTGTTGCAGCCGATATCAGCTATGGTTTTACCAGAAAGATCAGGTAATTCCGGAACGATACGGTTCCACTTTCTCTCGCTTCGCCATTCCGCATCGATATTGATGCCAAATACCGAAAAAGGGCCTTTTCGCCAAGGCATGAATCCGCGGAGGACCGAATGCACCAGTTGGTGTTCGTCCGGAAGCAGATCCGCGGCTGTTCCTATCCGTACAACATCTCCGGAGAAGTCGCAGGAAGAGGCACGCAGATGTTGCACCGACCGCATAGGGTCACGGTAACGGAGAAATCCTTTCTTGTCCTGATTGATCCAGAGGGACTTTTCTTCTAAAAGAAGACGAATCCTGTCAATGTCGGCACGGGGAAAACGTTGCAGAAGATCCATGTTAGCGTTTGAAAGCAATGAGAGAGGTGAAATTGAACCACTTGAAAAAGGTTTCGATCTCCTCGAATCCCGCCTCCTCAAGGAGCGCGATATTCTCCTGAAGAGAAAAGGGAATCAGTATGTTCTCCAAGGCTTCGCGTTTTGCCGCTATCTCCAGTTCCGAATATCCCTGTTGCTTTTTGAACGCATGATAAATATCAATGAAATCGCGGTTGAGCCGGCTAGCATGGGAAATGGTTTTTTCACTGAGTATGAGAATGCCGCCTTCAGGGAGTGCTTCGTAAAGTCTTCGGACAAAGGAAAGCCGTGAAAGGGGGCGCAGGAACTGCAGGGTATAGTTACATATAATACCGTTCGCTGCCGGCAGCGCACAACGAGTAATATCATCCTGCCGGAATTCCAAGATATCGGTCTTGCCATACATGGCACTTTTTTTACGTGCTTTTTCGAGCATGGCAGGGGCGTTGTCAATTCCTACATAATGAATTTGCTTGCTGGGGAGGCGCCGTGCGAGTTCCAGGAGGGTTGTGCCGGTAGAGCACCCCAGATCGTAAAGAGTGGAACCTTCCGCTAGCCGGAGAGCCAATAACTGCGCCATCCCCTCTATTACTGTGCGGTAATAAGGGATGGAGCGATTGAGCATATCATCAAATACTTCCGCAACCCGATCGTTAAAGGAAAAATCCTCCTCAACCGTGCCCGTGGAATAAAGGGTGTCCTCGGTCATCGCTGCTGTGTGGTTAACTGTGTTTTTCTGTTGATTTAAAGGGTGAAAAGAATCTTGCCTTCAAGATGATCCCTCGGTATAACCGCAGGAGATATCCATTTTTTTCTTAACACAACGGTCCCCGCTCTGGATATAAAAAAAGAGAGTGGACCGTCCTCTTACCCTGTCGGGCGTCGGATTTTCATCGATGGGGGATTCGCTGGGGCGAAGGGGTGTGGCAGCAAGTGCTGTGAGGTCTACGGCAAAACTATTTTTCCTTGATGCAAGGTGGAGAAGCGATGAAACAACTTGTCTGTCTCTTGATTTTGGTGGCAATATTCGTGTTCAATGGCGACCTTAAGGCAGAAGAGCGGAACATCGCTATTGAGAAAAATGTTGAACAGCTGGTATCAGCGCTTGATCGAGGTAAGGATGCCACCAGTTATGCGACGGATTCGTGTACCCCCTATGTCTTTGTCATGGAAGAGGGGGGGAAACTTCTCGCGCATCCGACTCTTGCCGGGGAAAACTTGAAAGAAAAAGCCCTGCCTATTTTCAAAGCGTTGGTTACGGCTACACCAGAGGGCGTGTGGGTGAATTACGCCTGGAAAGGAAAGATAAAGCATACCTATACCAAGAAGACGAAAAGCAATCTTATCGTTGCGAGTGGTTATTGAGATGTTAGCCGGTTGCGGGGTGAAAAAAGGAGTGCCCTCCATTTCGTAGTCTGACCGATTTTGCTATCCTGGCGGGGTGTTGTGTACGCCGCCGCCAGGATACTCTTATTGTATTAATTTCCTTTACTTGGTACACGCGTTTTCTCTGTGTATCCCATCGGGTTGTTTGACTGCCAGCGCCAGGTATCCTCACACATTTCTCGAATACCAAACCTTGCTTGCCATCCGAGTTCGTCCAAGGCTAGGGTCGGGTCTGCATAGCATTGGGCGATATCACCTGGCCTGCGGTTGGTTATATGATACGGTATGGGCCTGCCACTAACCTCGGCAAAGGTGTTGACCATGTCGAGGACAGAGTAGCCCAAGCCCGTGCCCAGGTTGTAGGTGACAACCCCAGGTGTTTCTTGCAATTTTTCCAGCGCTCGTACATGGCCGACCGCCAGGTCGACCACATGGATGTAATCGCGGACACCGGTTCCGTCAGGTGTAGGGTAATCGTTACCGAAAACTGAGAGTTTCGATAATTTCCCAATGGCCACCTGTGCTATATAGGGAACGAGATTGTTTGGAATACCGTTAGGGTCTTCCCCTATCTGACCGCTCTTGTGTGCGCCGACTGGATTAAAATATCGCAGGAGGACAACGTTCCAAAGTGGATCGGCCACCTGCAGGTCGCGCAGGATTTCTTCGATCATTAATTTGGTCCGGCCGTAGGGGTTGGTGCAGGAAAGAGGAAAATTTTCCTTGATCGGCACGGAAGCCGGATCGCCATAGACGGTGGCCGAGGATGAGAATACGATATTTTTGATCCCTTGTTCCTCCATAACCTGGCACAGATTCAATGTCGAAACAAGATTGTTTTTGTAATACATGAGCGGGTGGTGTACGGATTCTCCAACAGCCTTTAAACCGGCAAAATGGATGACAGCCTGCACGCCAGGGGTTTGCGTAAAAACCTCCTGGAGTTTTGTTTTGTCAACCAGGTCGACTTCAAAAAAGGCGATCGGTCGGCCGGTGAGGTCTTCCACCCGCTTGATCGATTCTTGAGTTGCGTTGCAGAGATTATCAATGACGGTGACCTGATAGCCGGCATTCAGCAGCTCCAGGCAGGTGTGGCTGCCGATATAGCCGGCGCCACCGGTAACGATGACATGCATTGTGCATCCTCCTGAGAATGAGGTCCCTGTTTGTTGCAAACAGAAACCTGATCGACGAAAAAGCAAAATTCTGCTATAATTTTATCCGTGTTGCCCCGGTGAATCTTGAACAAAAGTTGTGCTGAAAGGAACATTTTCGTTCATTTATCAGCGTAGGCACTTCCGAGTTCCTCTGTATATTTCATCTGTGTAGAGGGGCGAGTGTTACGCATTGCGCGAGAAATGGGCCAAATTTATCTTTCAGTGCAGCCGGAGCATTGTGGTCAGCACAGAACGTTCGCATATCCGTTCAGTGCCGGATTGCACAACCTCATGGTTGTCATCATGCAGTATGTGCAGGACAAGGGCAAGTCGTTTGCGTGGGTGATGGGTAATTTATTAATTATATAATTGGAGGTGGCAGTATGCCTTATGTGAGTATTCGTGTTGCTGGAAAGCTTACCATTGATCAGAAGAGGAAAATGGCTCAGGGCGTCACGGATGTGATTTCCGAGGCGGCCGGTAAACCAAAAGAAGCTATCCTCATCTTCATTGATGAGGAGAGTCGGGAGAATATCGCCAAGGGCGGTGTGTTGATCGAGGATATGTAGCGTAATGGAGCATGGGGCGGCAGACCGTCTGGAAAAATTGCGGGAACAGCTACGGATGCATGCGCATCGGTATTATGTGCTTGATGACCCCATTATTTCCGATGGTGAATATGATGCACTGTTTCAGGAGCTTCTTGAGCTCGAGGCCCAATACCCCGAGTATGTCACTGAAGATTCGCCGAGTCATCGTGTCGGTGGTGCACCGTTGCAATCGTTTGCACCCGTGCAGCACGCATACCCCATGCTCAGTCTTGATAATATTTTTTCGTTTGCCGAATTTATTTCTTTTGAAGAAAAAATACAGCGTTACCTTCGAACCGATCAGCCCCTTGGTTTTATTACTGAACCGAAGTTGGACGGTTTGGCAGTGGAACTGGTCTATCGCCAGGGAATTCTACAAGTTGGTTCAACCCGAGGCGATGGCCTTGTCGGTGAAAACATAACAGCGCAGTTAAAGACTGTGCCGGCTATTCCCTTACGTCTTCAGGGTGACGGAAAAATACCCATTCCGGAAGAATTGAATGTCCGGGGTGAAGTTTTTTTGTCCAAGAAAGGATTCTCTCAACTCAACCGGCAGCGCCAAGCAGAGGGTAAAACACTTTTTGCCAATCCCCGCAATGCCGCAGCTGGCTCTCTGCGTCAGCTGGATTCACGGATTACAGCACGACGACCGCTTGATTTCTTTATCTATGGTGTGGGAGATCCGCGATTGCTAGGGGCTTCCAGTCAGGAGGAACTGTTCGCAATACTGGCTAGTTTGGGACTGCCGGCCAATCCTCTGGTCAGGAGCTGTGCTTCGGCTTCGGAAGTGGAAACACGGTATGAGCAATTATTGAACCAGCGGCATGATCTTGATTACGAAATCGATGGCATGGTCATTAAGATCGATGATTTTTCCCTGCAGCAGCGCCTTGGGTTTACCGCCAGAGCGCCGCGTTGGGCTATAGCCTGGAAATTTCCCGCCACGCAGGCGACGACACGCATTGAGGCGGTTGAATTTCAGGTGGGGCGAACCGGCGCAGTCACACCGGTGGCAATCTTGGAACCAGTTACAGTGGATGGGGTGGTTGTGAAACGAGCGACCCTCCATAATCAGGATGAGATTGTCAGGAAGGATCTGCACCTTCATGATATCGTACTCATTCAACGGGCTGGCGATGTTATTCCCGAGGTCGTCAAGGCCATTTCCGCCCATCGGAAAGGGCAGGAACAGGAGATTATTTTTCCCACCCAGTGTCCAGAATGCGGAAAGCCTTTGGTCCGCCGCCAGGGGGACGCGGTCACTCGCTGCGTCAATGCCTACTGCCCGGCCCAGCATCTGCAGAAATTAATCTATTTTGCCGGGAAAAACGGATTGGATTTGGAAGGGCTTGGGAAAAAAAATGTTGAGCAACTGATCCGCGAGGGGCTGATTCACGATATTCCTGATTTTTTTCTTTTGGATGCGGCAAAACTTGCTTCACTGGATGGCTGGGGCGAGAAATCCGCCCAAAATATAATTGCAGCCATTGAGCAACGAAAAAGCATGCCGCTTGCCCAATTCCTAACGGCTTTGGGGATACGGCATGTGGGGGAAGTCACGGCCGGGGCACTGGCAGGACATTTTGTCGATCTGCCCCATCTTGTAGAGGCGGATGAGGCACAACTGCTGCAAGTTGAAGGCGTGGGGAAACAGGTAGCAAGCGCCTTGAGAGCTTATTTTGAAGATCCTGCTTTCCGGCAGATGATGGATCGACTTTTTGAGGCAGGATTTGTTATCCTGCCAGCAGCAGTAAAGAAAGCACAACCGCTTGCCAATAGAACCTTTCTTTTTACCGGATCGTTGCCGTCGTTATCCCGAGAGGAAGCCAAGCAACTGGTGAAAGCACAGGGTGGTCAGGTTGCCTCCAGTCTCAGTCATCGGGTGACCGATGTGGTCGTTGGGGAGAAGGCGGGCGGAAAAAAGAAAAAAGCGGAAGATATGGGGCTCACCCCTCTGTCTGAAAAAGAATTTTTAGTCCTGGTGGCAAAGAGTTCCTTGTGATGGATCGCATACGAATACACGCAAAAATACATGGTAAGGTGCAAGGTGTCGCTTTTCGTGAATACGCTAGGCGGGAAGCGTCTCGTCTCGGGCTTTTGGGCTGGGTGAGAAATCTGCCAGATGGTTCGGTTGAGGTAGTATTCGAAGGTACAGCCGTCCAGGCGGAGAGCTTTCTTTCATGGCTTGCTACCGGTTCTCCTTTTTCCCAGGTGAGTCGGGTCGAACATAAAGAAGAAAGGTGTCAAGGAGACACGCGCCCTTTTTTTATACGATACGACACGTTATGACGGAGGGGGCAATGTTGTCTCCCCTTTGGTGTCAAATAAAACAGATTATCAATAATTTAACATTAAGCGATAAAGCTATCCAGTCAGCCTATGAAGAAAGTCCATATTCCCACCGGTGAGCCGGCGGGGCGCATTATTTGCCAAAAGTGCGGTAATAATGCAAAATTTGTCGAAATTGCTGAAAATGTCGTGGTCACCACCCATTATTTGCAAAACAGTGATGGATCTTTTACGCCGGAAGAGAATTCAACGGAAATTCTTGGAGATGTGAAGTTTATCTGCGGTAAGTGCGGTTCGGATATGACCCGTTTTCACACTCATTTTTTGGAAATGTCTTTTTAACGGTATCCGATCAAGAGGGATTGTTGCTGTCCAATAGGTTTGTTCCCGATGCAAGGAAGACCGCGTGGTTCAAAAAAATAAATCAGCACAGTAGGAAATAAAAAAAAGGCTGCCCGCAAAGGCAGCCTTTTTTGATGATGCATGTACGGTAAAGCGATGGATCAGACGCAACCAGTCGGTTTGGGTAATCCAGCCATTTTACAGGCACCTTTACCAGGTCCGGAGGGGAACAGTTCGTAGATTCGTTTCAACGGGAAACCAGTGGTTTTAGAAAGGATACGAACCATGGGAGCAATACCGTTTTTCTTGTAATACTCTTGCAGTGCATCGATAACTTTCTGGTGCTCATCGGTGATATCTGCGATACCTTCAACGGATTTAACGTAGTCAACCCAGTTCTCGTCCCACTCTTCCGCACCTTTCAACAGGAAGCCGTCTTCGTCTACCTCGTAGCTTTTACCTTTGTGCTCAATACTTGCCATGTGTTCCTCCTAGGCCAAAGTGTTTAATATGGATGAGTAATGAAATCCTATTCTAAAAAATCACCAGTTTATTACTATAGGGGGTGGGCTTTGTCAAGCAAACACCCTTATTTTTTTGAATGAGGCTTCAAGCAGTTTTTGACAGGCCGGTAGTGCATTTTTCTCTGGTATCTTGCTGAGAAATTGAACATAATGCTCGCTTCGAGTGAAGCGGCATGCTGTTAAAATTGTGAGGGGGTGTGGGTGTATCATGCTGAATTTTTTACGTAAAAATGCGCAATCGGTTGTTATTCAAGTAGTTGTTGTAGTGATTGCGGTTGTTTTTGTTTTCTGGGGAGTGGGTACCAACCTCGGTAATAACCCAAATGCTTTGGCCGTCGTCAACGGTAAAGAGATTACGTACCGCGAATTTCAACAAAGCTACGAGCGTTCGGTGGAAACCTATAAACAACAGTTCGGCGGTCAGCTGCCGCAAGGATTCCTGGAGAAGATGGGCCTGAAAGAACAGGTGCTTAATCAGCTGATTCAGGCTGAACTACTCCGGCAGGGTGCCGAAAAAATAGGCGTGCAGGTCACCAAAGAGGCTGTGCAGCAAAAAATTCAAGGCATGGAAGCTTTCAATACCAATGGTCGCTTTGATCTGTCGAATTACAAAGCCGTACTCGA
>JBFJXW010000036.1:0-24155 GCA_041622895.1 Desulfobulbus sp.
GGAATTTTCTCTCAAGGTCCTCAGCGTGGTCGATTACTGCTGCTCGTATATTGAGAACTGAAACGACACTTGCGACACGCTGTTGAAGTTTTTTTGGGCTAATGCTCTTGCTGAATCGAAAAAATGTGTTGGGTGAGGCCAGCCGTAGCGTCCTGCCTGATACGAGCCAAATGTCGAAGGCCGGAAGCGGTGATATCGTGCCGTCGGCATTCCTTTGAGCATGTTCCTTTGTAGGTGTCTGTAAATTTGTTGTCAGAGAAGTGAGGTGATGGCCCTTAGGCCTGGGTGCGGCAGGGCGTGTTTGGTCTGGCCGAAGCATCACGTTGCCTAGGGGGATGACGGAGACGGTTCATTCGTTAATTGATGGTAACTGAACGGCGTGTGACGGAATAAAGTATTTCTTTTCTTTTTGTTATGGATTGCAAATGATCATTTTTCAATAAAGCTGCTTTGGTGATCATGGCAGGTGGTTGAAAGAGAATGCTTTTAATTTCCGTTGGTTTTCTTGTTGTGCGAATTGGGCGTTTTTGTTTTTGCCGGAAACGCAAGAAGGCGCTTGGGGCGATTTGATTTATGGAAGGATGCCATGCCGCTGAGAAAACCATGTAATTTATCCGTTACGTGTTCAGAAAAGTAGTGGCTGGGGTTTAAAAAGGAGGGATGAATTGGTTGTAATGACCAAAAGGCACAATTTGAACAATTAGGAGGGGTGGGTGTTTCAGTGCCGGAAAAAACGGGGTTTCTTTGTGGAAAACTATTTTCCTTGACAGATGGTACCTGTACCGGTAATGAATAGCCGTTCATTTTCATTATCTTTAATAACCTCCTGTTCACAGAAGGTTTACGTTTATTTTACTACGTTTAAGGGAGAGGTCTGATTCATGGTAACGGAACTGGTATTTTCAGCAATGGCCCTGATCGGAATTGCTATCATTATCCCGCTGTTCATGCTTGCGACCACGGTTTTTGGTCCCCGTGCCGGAGGGACAGCAAAGAATGATCCTTACGAAAGCGGTGTCAAACGAACGATCGGCCTGGCCGAGCAGAAATTCAGCGTTAAGTTTTATCTGCTGGCCATCCTGTTTCTTCTGTTTGATATAGAAGCAGTGTTCATGTATCCATGGGCAGTGAGTGTCCGTGAACTCGGTTGGTTTGGGTTTACGGAAATGGTTGTGTTCATGGTGCTGCTTTTAACTGGACTTATTTATATTCTTAAGAAAGGGGTGCTCAATTGGCGTTAGGATTAGAAGCAAGTCTAGGTGATTCGGTACTTACCACCAAGCTGGACGCAGTAATCAACTGGGGGCGTGAGTACTCTCTGTGGCCGTTTGTGTTCGGAACCGCATGCTGTGCGATCGAATTTATGAGTGCCGCCGCAAGTCAGCATGATATTTCTCGATGGGGTGCTGAGGTCGTACGTTTCTCGCCCCGGCAAGCGGACTTGTTGCTTGTTTGCGGAACCATAAGCTATAAGCAGGCGCCGATTCTCAAGCGAATTTATGAGCAGATGCCCGAACCCAAATGGGTTGTTGCCATGGGTGCTTGTGCATGTTCCGGTGGAATATACGACAACTACTGCACTGTTCAGGGCATAGATACGATTATTCCTGTGGATGTGTACATCTCAGGATGTCCCCCCAGGCCTGAGGCCGTTCTGGATGCTTTGATGAAGATTCAGGACCAGATCAAGGGTGAAAGTGTGTTGAACGATCACCACAAAGACTTTAAGGGGATTCTTGATTGATATGAATACGACGGCGCTAGAACTAATCCAGGCTGCGTTTCCGGGTGAGCCCTGTGTGGCCACCCTGGATAGTGTGGTTATCACGGTAGAGCCTGAACAACTCGAGACGACGCTCTCTCGCCTTAAGAATGATCCGAGCTTGAACTTTGGATTGTTGCTCGATGTAACCGCGGTGGACTACCTTTCATATCCGCTCCAGCAACCTGCTCGTTTCTTTGTTGTGTATACCATTCGAAATTGGGAACGAAATATGGTGGTCCAAGTCCGGACACCGGTCGCTAATCCCGAAATAGGTATTCCCACTGCAACCCATTTGTGGGATTCGGCCAATTGGGGAGAACGCGAAACCTATGATCAGTATGGTATTGTTTTTCAGGGGCATCCTGATCTGCGAAGAGTTTTAAATCATTGGCAGTTTCAAGGGCATCCGCTCCGGAAGGACTATGATATCGAGCAAGGGCAGATATGTTATGAAACCGATAGTCTTGAAAAGGAAATCAAGAATCGGTTGCTAACAAATGGTGTTGATCAGACCACCATGCAGGATATCAATACCGAGATAATGTACCTGAATATCGGTCCTTCTCATCCTGCAACACATGGTGCCATTCGTATCCTGACCGCCTTAGATGGCGAGACCATCCTCGCTAATATTAATGAGATTGGTTATCTGCACAGAGGGTTTGAGAAAACCGCTGAAAATCGGACCTATAATCAAATTATTCCCCTAACCGACAGATTGAATTACTGCTCGTCACTCATGAATAATATCGCCTTTGCCAAAGCTGTTGAATCTTGGCTGGGTGTGGATATCACTGAGCGCGCTAAATTCATGCGGGTCATCTTGTCTGAATTTTACAGGATTCAGGATCACCTTGTCTGTCTTGCAGCGAACTTGGTTGATATGGGCGGTTTGACCAACTACTGGTATCTCTACAACCAAAAAGAAGCCTCCTACGATTTCATCAGTCGTTTAACCGGAGCTAGACTCACCAGTTCGTTCACAAGAATTGGCGGGATGTATCGCGATTTTTACGAAGGCTGGGAAACCGACATGGAAAACCAGTTGCGTGATATCGAAAAAGGTGTTGATGACTCGTTGAAACTGGTCCTTAAGAACAGGATCGTCCATGAACGTACGCAAAATGTGTGTGTCATGCCGGCCGATCTTGCCTTGTCTTACGGTTTTACTGGACCCTGCCTGCGTGCTAGTGGTGTTCCTTTTGACCTGCGAAAAGATAATCCATACTACTATTACGAGACGTTTGATTTCACCATACCTGTCGGTTCCAAAGGCGACATCTATGACCGATTCGTGATTCGGTACGAGGAAATATTCCAAAGTATCAGTATTATCAGGCAGGCGATGAAGATGATACCCAAAGGCCCGGTGTCCATCAGTGATAATCAGATCGCGCTACCGCCAAAACAAGAAGTATATAGTAATATCGAAGGGTTGGCCAGTCACTTTAAATTGATTTTTGAAGGTGTTAAAACTCCTGCCGGAGAATGGTACGACTCCTTTGAAGCGGCTAATGGTGAACTTGGTTTCCATTTTGTCTCCGATGGGTCTGGAACTCCTTACAAATGTAAGGTGCGACCGCCCTGTTTTTACATGATGGGCGGTTTCCATGAAATGGTTGAAGGAGAGATGATTGCAGATGCAGTTATCAATCTTGGAAGCATCAATATTATTGGCGGAGAGTTGGACAGATGAGTGATCGATCACAGCTAATAGAAACGGGAAAACCGTTCACTTTTGATGCACAGAGGGATGCTGAATTTGAACGATTGGCTACACGTTACCCCACTCGAGAATCCCTTATTCTTCCTTCCTTGTGGCTGGTTCAGGAACAGGAAGGATGGATTAGTGCCGAAGCCATGGCCTATATAGCCGACCGTATCGGAACGTATGCCACTATGGTGTATGAAGCTGCTACCTTCTATACCATGTACAACCTGCAACCAAAGGGGAAAAACCATATATGCGTGTGTCGGACTCTCTCTTGTTATCTTTTAGGAAAACAGGAGATTGTTGATTATCTGCAGCGAGAAATTGGCATAAAGCCCGGAGAGGTCAGCGCAGATGGACAATTCAGTCTCGAAGAGGTCGAATGTCTGGGACACTGCGGTTCTGCTCCAGTAGTGCAGGTCAATGGAGAGTTCTACGAGTACATGAATGTAGACAAGCTCAAAGAACTGTTGGCCACGCTGATATAAGGAGAGCGAACGATAATGCAAGTAAAAGTACTGAGTACCAAATTTGATATCCCGGACGCCCACAAAATTGATGTGGCTAAAGAGCATGGCGCCTACTCCACGTTGGAGAAGGTTTTCGGCATGCAGGCCGAAGAGATCATTGAACTTGTAAAGGAAAGTGGTTTGCGAGGACGCGGCGGTGCCGGTTTCCCTACAGGTCTCAAGTGGAGTTTTCTTCCTAAAAATTTAGATAAACCGGTCTATTTAGCGGTCAATTCCGATGAGTCGGAGCCAGCAACCTTTAAGGATAGGTATATTCTTGTTCGTGACCCGCATTTGTTGATCGAAGGGATCATCATTTGCTGTTATGCAATAAAGAGTCATGCTGCTTACATCTATATTCGTGGAGAGTATACTACCCAGGTTAAAGCCTTGCAGGCCGCTATTGATGAAGCCTACGACGCCGGATATCTCGGGGAATCGGTAGCTGGTAATGATTTCAAATTGGATGTTACTGTGCATAGGGGTGCTGGCGCCTATGTGTGTGGTGAAGAGACCGCGTTACTTGAATCAATAGAGGGAAGGAAAGGCCAGCCACGGAGTAAACCGCCGTTTCCTGCTGTAGAAGGTTTATATGGTTGTCCAACTATTATAAATAACGTTCAAAGTATAGCCTCTCTTCCTTTTATTCTTGCCAATGGACCGGATGCTTATAAGGCATTTGGCACTGAAAAAAGCCCTGGTACCCATTTATTTGGGATCTCTGGCTTAGTGAAATCTCCCGGCATGTATGAATTGCCTCTAGGGCTTCCGCTTCTTGAAGTCATTGAAAAGGTTGCCGGAGGGATGCGTGATGGTCGAACGTTGAAAGGTGTTATTCCCGGAGGTAGTTCGACTCCAGTCCTTACACCTGAGGAAGCGAAAACTGTGACCCTTGATTACGAATCAATGGCCGCCCACAAGACGATGTTCGGTTCTGGCGGAATCGTAGTTCTCGACGATACGGTGGACATGGTGAAATTGGTCGAAAATCTCATCTACTTTTATCACCATGAATCTTGCGGACAATGCACCCCATGTCGTGAAGGACTTGGCTGGATGTTGAAGATCGTCAAAAAAATTGTTCGGGGCGAAGGGACTATAGCTGATATCGATCTGTTGACCGAACTGTGCGATAACATCGAAATGAAAACAGTATGCGTACTTTCGGCTGCTTGTACTATGTCGACGCGCAGTTACTTGAACAAATTCCGGCATGAATTTGAGGCCTACGTTAAAAATGACGTCTCAATTCAAACCGCGATGTAACGGGGATAAGGGTTACCATGGCTGAAAAGGTAAAACTATTTGTTAATGGGCAGGAAGTCGAAGTTGAATCAGGTAAAAATCTGATAGACGCTGTGGGAGCTGTCGGCATTGAGATTCCTCACCTTTGCTATCATCCGGCGCTTGGGGCAGACGGAAATTGTCGAATGTGTCTCGTGGGTATCGAAGATGGACGACCACCTCTTGTTCCGGCATGTAAAACACGAGCCGTTGAAGGGATGAAGGTTCAATTGGATGCGGAAAAAATCAAGAAAATTCAGCATGATGTCATGGAATTTGAATTGATCAACCATCCGATAGATTGTCCCATCTGTGATCAGGCAGGAGAGTGTCAACTGCAGGATTACTATATGAAATATGACGGTCAAAAAAGCAGAATGACCGTTAAGCCAGTGCTCAAAGCCAAAAAACTCGATTTCGGTTGTGGTGTCGTTCATGATCAGGAACGCTGTATTCTTTGCGCCCGCTGCGTCCGATTTACTCGAATGATCACTAAGACCGGCGAATTAGGCATCGTCAATCGTACCGACGCTGCTCGAGTGAATATTTTTCCGGGACGACCTTTAGCAAATCGTTATGCGCTGAACGTGGTTGATCTTTGCCCTGTCGGAGCAATGACAAGCAAAGATTTTCGATTTAAGCAGCGAGCTTGGTTTCTCACCAAAAGCAAGAGTGTATGTCACGGTTGCAGTAAAGGATGTAACATCTTTATCGATCATAACCGTGAAAAATATAAAGACGATGTGATTTATCGCTTTAGACCAAGATTAAATGAACAAGTTAACGGTTATTTTATCTGCGATGAAGGACGAATGACCTATAAACTTGAAAATGATAATCGACTTGGTGCAGCACAAATCGATGGTAAGGATGTCGGGTTCAATGAAGCCATCGAAACCACTCGTCGTGCAATAAGCCAGTCTAGTAAGGTTGTAGTATTGATATCACCTAACTGCTCGCTGGAACAAATGCGAGGTCTGCAAAAATTTGCTGAAGCGTCGAATTTCATTCTTAGCGGATACAGTGAAGGGTATATTCAAGTTGGAGATGGTGATGATTTCTTGATTAAAGATGACAAATCAGCGAATAGAGCGTCCTTTGCTCTGTTAGGTATTGATGCCACTAAGGCCAGTTTTGATGCTGCTATTGAAGGTGCCGACCTGCTGATTAGTTGCCAGAATGATCTATCACGTTCGATAAGTGATTCTGATATGAATAGTCTCCAGGAAAAAATTAAAATCGTTTATATAAGCAGCTATTCGGATGCTATGTCGTCGAAGGCTTCAATTGTTCTTCCTGTTGCATCCTACAGTGAAGATAAGGGATCTATTATCAATAGTGATAATGTTCTGCAACAATATGATGTGGCAGTTCGAAAAAACAATCCAATTCACAATCTTATTCACGTTGTTAATCTGCTTGGCGGTGACATTAAAAATTGTGAAGAAGCATGGGCCGATCTGACAGCGAATATCGCTGCTTTGAAGAATGTTGACTTGGAGCACCTTCCTAACGAAGGATTAGTCTTAACCGAAAACGAGGTCTCAAATGTCGCAGCTTGATATTTTACTTCTTATTCTCAGAGTTGCATTTGGAGCATTTGTCCCACTTTGCTTCATTGCAGTCTGCGTGTGGATGGAACGACGCGGTGCCGGTTTTATTCAAGACCGTTCCGGTCCTAACAGGGCTAACATTTTCGGGTTCAGGGCAGGTGGACTTGTTCAGAATCTCGCTGATGCGGTTAAACTCATAACAAAAGAAGACATCATCCCTGGGCACATCAAAAATAAGTTTTATTTTGTATTGGCCCCAGTCATCGTCTTCATGATTGCGATTCTTTCTTTCGCAGCAATACCATTTGCCGATGTGCTCATTATCAACGGCAAAAATTATATTATGCAGACTATTCCCACGGATCTCGGAATTTTGTGGTTTCTCGCTCTAGCCGGTTTCGGTGTGTACGGCATTATTCTTGCCGGTTGGTCATCACATAATAAATACGGAATACTTGGAGGCCTGAGGGCTGCAGCGCAGGTCATCAGCTACGAAATTCCCATGGGGTTAGCAATCGTTAGTGTTCTGGTAGTTTATGGAACAGTTAACCTCACCGAAATTGCACAATTTCAAGGCCAACTCCTTTTCGGTTTTATTCCAATGTGGGGTGTGGTTTTACAGCCCCTTGGCGCTATTATATTTATCATAGCTGCTTTTGCTGAAACGAATCGTACGCCTTTTGATTTAGCAGAAGGCGAGAGTGAATTGGTTGCCGGATTTCATGTTGAGTACAGTTCTATGAAATTCGGAATGTTTTTTATGGGTGAATATGTTGCAATGTTCACTTCCAGTGCAATTATTGTCACCCTTTATTTTGGTGGATTTCAGATTCCTTGGTTCTCCACAGAAACCTTGGTTAATTACGCCAGGCCAGTTACAGTTTTACTTATGATTTTGATGCCCGTGTTAGCAAAACTTGTGGCATTATGGATGACCAAAAATAACAAAAGCCATTATGATCGCCCAAATGATCCCCGTGTTCGCGAGGCCCAAGTATATATTAAAGGACTCTGGGGGATTGTCGCGGCCTTGGAAATAATTCTTTTCATCTATCTTATTACTGTTTCAGGTGGAGTTGCAGACCGGATTCTTGTTACTATCCTGCAAATCATTACCTTTCTGGTTAAAACGACACTCATGTGTTTTGTTTATGTCTGGGTTCGTTGGACTTTACCTCGTTTTCGCTATGATCAGTTGCAGAAATTGGGTTGGCAAACGCTCCTTCCTCTTTCTCTACTGAATATTTTCGTGACGAGTGCAATCGTTGTTGCATTGAGTTAATAGAGGAGCTGGCATGAGTGCAAAAATTAGAATAATGGAACGTAAAGGAAAAGATCTTTACGAACGACTGTACCTGATTGAAGTCTTTAAGGGGATGGCGGTTACTTTTCGCCACTTCATCACCAATTTCCTCGATAACTCAAAATTATACGTACGTCATTATCCAGAGCAGCAACCAGAGATTACTGCTCGTTGGCGCGGCAGACATAGATTAACGACCCACGAAGATGGCACCATGAAATGCGTGGCTTGTTTTATGTGCCAGACTAACTGTCCCGCCAAATGTATCATGATCGAGGCCGGAGAAAGAATCGACGGTAAAACTGAAAAAATGCCGGTCAGATTTGATATTGACCTGCTTGAATGTATTTATTGCGGCTACTGTGTTGAAGCCTGTCCAATGGATGCAATCCGAATGGATACTGGAATATTTTCAGTCACCGGGAGCGAGCGAAAACCTTTTGTTTTAGGTATTGATGAACTGCTGGCCTCCAAAGGTGCATTTACCGAAGAAGAGTACAAAAAAGGGGGCGCTTGATATCATGTTTGCCGACGGGCTATTTTTAACATTTGCAGTACTGGCTGTCATAGGTGCAGTTGGACTGGTTCTGTTTCGACATCCGATGAACGGAGCAATGAGCTTTGTTATCACGCTGATTTCTTTGGCGGGCTTGTATGCATTGCTTTCTGCTAAACTCATTTTTGCCCTGCAATTAATCGTATATGCTGGGGCTATCATGTCGCTCATCATTTTCATCATTATGTTTTTAAATATCCAACCTGATGATCTACCCAAGGAGGAGACTAAACTCTTATATATTCTTGGAAGTATAATAGTTGTGCTGCCCATTGGCCTGTTTTTAGTCAAAATTGTCAAAAGCCTGCCAATTACCTCGGTCGAATTTATGGATAATAACTTTGGCGGAGTTAAAGAGGTTGGATTACTCCTTTTCAAGGATTGGCTTGTACCATTTGAGATTGTCTCCATTCTGCTTCTTGTTTCCTTGATCGGTGCGGTTATCCTTGCAGGAAAAAGGGGGACCAGTAAATGATTCACAATTATCTGTTGTTAAGCATCATCCTGTTTTGTCTTGGAATAGTAGGCGTAATTTCAAGGCGTAATGTCTTTACAGTCTTCATGTCCATTGAATTGATGCTGAATGCCGCGAATCTCGCATTTGTCGCATTCTCCCGTTTCCATGAAAATATGGATGGACATGTTCTGGCAATGATGGTTATGGCGGTAGCGGCTGCAGAAGCAGCTTTGGCTCTGGCCGTTGTGATTTTACTGCACAAACATAAAAGTAAGCTGGATACCAATGTGTTCAGCCTGCTGAAAGGGTGATTCCATGGAACAAAGTGTAAATTATCTGGGTCTTATTCCGCTTTTTCCATTACTGGGCGCGGTTCTTATCGGACTTGTTCACGTCTTTACCTGTAAGAAGATTAAGGTACCGGAAATGGTATACGGCATTCTGGCTTGTGTCGGTCCGGTGCTGAGCTTTATTATGGCGCTGAAAGTTTTTGTAGCGCTAAAGGCATTGCCAGCCGAATCTCGTTTTCTCGGCCACAAAGTTTTCACTTGGTTCAGTGTTGGTGATCTTCATATTGATATGGGGTTTCTTGCTGATCCGCTTAGTTGCCTGATGCTGCTATTCGTCACCTTGATAGGCTCTTTAATTCATATCTATTCAATAGGATACATGGGTGGAGATAAGAACTATGGAAAGTTTTTCTCCTATATGAATCTGTTTTTGGGCAGCATGCTGATACTCGTTCTCGGCGATAGCCCTGTAGTTATGTTCGTCGGCTGGGAAGGTGTTGGCCTCTGCTCTTACCTGCTCATTAGTTTTTACAGTGAAGATAAACAAAATGTATTGGCTGGTAACAAAGCTTTTATTGTCAACCGCATAGGTGATCTCGGTTTTGTTCTTGGTATGTCATTTCTTTTCTGGGGTATCGGTTCCCAGGGTTTTGATTATATCTCTCTCAAAGCGAACGTACACCACCTTTCTCCCGCGATTGCCCTGACTGTAGGTCTATTGCTATTCGTCGGTGCTACGGGTAAGTCAGCCCAGATTCCACTATATGTCTGGTTACCGGATGCTATGGCTGGTCCTACCCCTGTTTCTGCTCTTATTCATGCCGCCACCATGGTCACAGCCGGTGTGTACATGGTAGCTCGATTTAGCTTTCTTTATGCTCATGTTGAGTTGGCAGGAAGTATAATTGCCTGGACCGGTATACTGACAGCACTTCTCGCTGCCATTTTTGGTATGTTTCAAGACGATATCAAAAAAGTACTCGCTTATTCGACCGTAAGTCAGCTTGGCTACATGTTTGCCGGTGTCGGTGTCGCCGCATATTCAGCAGGGATTTTTCATGTCTTCACCCACGCATTTTTCAAAGCATTACTCTTTCTTGGAGCCGGTTCCGTTATTTACGCACTGCATCATGAACAAAATATTTGGAAAATGGGAGGACTGAAATCCAAGATGCCTAAAACCTATATTACTATGGTTATAGGTGCACTCGCCTTGGCTGGTTGTCCACCTTTTTCCGGATTTTTCAGTAAAGATGAAATTTTATACAGTGCATTAGCTTCTGGTCATTTCGGTATTTGGATGGTTGGTGTCTTAGTCGCAGGAATGACCGCCTATTATACCTTCAGAATGATCTTTGTTGTCTTCCACGGCGAGCCGCGCGATCAAAAAGCATTTGATCATGCGCATGAATCTCCCGGTGTCATGACTGTTCCGTTAATAATCCTGGCTGTCGGAGCTTTGTTCGCCGGATTTTTGAACCTTCCTGCAATTTTCGGAGGCGATCAAATCGTTTCTCATTGGTTGGCACCCAGTTTGACCGAACATCATCCTCACACAAGTATTTTTGTGGAAATTCTCGCCATTGGCGCAAGTGTTGTGGCTTTTGTCATAGGAATAAAAATTGCCTATACTAAGTTCGGTCAGGGCGCATCCGAGCCTGCATTTAGCGGATTTACCAAATTTGCTTACAACAAATTCTATGTTGATGAGGTGTATAACGCCATTATTGTTCAGCCTTATAAAGCTATCGGTTCCAGTATCTGGAAAGTTCTTGAACCGAATGTAACCGATGGACCGGTCAAAGCAGCTTCCAAACTCTACATGGCAATTGGAACAGCTTTTAAAGTATTCCAGGTCGGATATGTTAGAGTTTATGCAATATACATGATCGTAGGGCTAAGTATTATGAGTCTGTTTCTCTCTCAATCGTTGAACTAGAATAAGGTGAAAGAATGTTCGAACATGTCCTTTCCGTCATAATCTTTTTACCAATACTTGCAGGGTTGCTCTTATTGGTAACCCCTGCAAGCAAGACAATTGCTAGATTCACTGGCCTCGTTATCTCTCTAGCAACCCTTGTTCTGAGTGTTGACTTGTATGCTGGTTTTTCAGCTACCGGCCATCTTGAGTTCGTTGAATATATTCCATGGGTACAATCACTAGGTGTTGCTTATCACCTCGGCGTGGACGGTATCAGCTTATTTATTCTCATGGCAGGATCGGTGCTTTTACCGATGGTGTATTTCGTCTTCTCTACTAAAGAGAAAGGGTATTATGCCAACCTGCTTATTGTCCAGGGGGCCATGGCTGGAGCTGTCTGTGCTGCAGACATGATTCTTTTCTACATTTTTTGGGAAATCATGCTTTTACCGGTATTTTTTATGCTCGGATTGTATGGAGGTCCCAAAAAGTTACCTGCTACACTCAAAATTACCCTGTACACTATCGCTGGTTCATTGTTGATGCTCGCTGCTATTGTATATCTTGGCGTAAGCTATCATGCACAGTTCAATGAATGGACATTTGCCATGGATAAAATGGCTCAACTGAATTTATCAGGAAGAGTTGCTGTTTTTGCCTTTTTCGGCTTCATGATTGCCTTTGCCATTAAAATTCCTCTTTTTCCTTTCCATACTTGGCTCCCTGATGCCTACACGGAAGCACCAACCGCTGCTACCTTTGTGTTGTCTGCTATCATGGCAAAAATCGGGGTATACGGAGTTATACGTTTTGTTGTGCCGGTTTTTGATGAACAATTTGCTCGCTTTGCAATTCTTCTCGCCTATTCCGGTGTTATCGGCATGATGTATTGCGGGATCGCTGCAATTGCACAAAAAGATTTCAAACGAATGTTAGCTTTCTCGTCAGCTTCGCATATGGGAATTATCGCACTTGGCGTATTTTGTATGAATATGCAGGCGCTCACCGGAAGTATCTATCAAATTGTTGCTCATGCAACAAGCACCGGTGTTCTGTTTCTCTTTGCTGGCATTCTTGAAGATCGTACGCAAACACGTACTATTGAAGATCTTGGCGGCATAGCTTCCAAAGCTCCTGTTTTTGCCCTTTATTTTGCTATTGCCATGCTTGCCTCCGTCGGACTGCCAGGAACCAGCGGCTTTATTGGTGAGTTTATGATTATCCTTGGTGCGATTAAGTTCAATACGGCAGTGGGCGTCTTGGCAGGAACGACTTTGATTATAGGTGTATGCTACATGCTGTGGATGTTTCAGAAAGTATTCTTTCAAAACACGACGCCTACTTCAGAAAATTTTAAAGACTTAACTCTTGTTGAGGGGTTAACCTTTCTGCCGGTAATTATACTGATTATTGTTATGGGTATTTATCCGCAACCGTTCCTCAGCAAAATCACGCCTTCCACTGCTCTTCATTTTGCGCAAAATGAATCTGTGGTTGCACACCAAGCTGTCACAACCCATGCTCTTCTTCCAGAGCTCACCATTGAACAGAAATAAGGCCGGATTTCCATCATGACGAACGATTTAATGTTACTACTGCCACTGATTATCGTTGGTGCAGGGGCGATCCTGTTAATGCTCTCCTCTGCTTATGAAAAACTCACTAATGAAATTGCGGCCTATGGAAGTGCGGTAATTTTTGCCCTCGCATTTCTTGTTCAGTTGAGCGCTTGTATTACCGATGAGGCCGCACTATTCTCCGGAGCGTTTAACGGCATACTTGTCGTTAGTAATTTTTCCAAAGCTGCCAGTTTGATTATCCTTGCCTGTGGTTTATTCACCGCATTGAGTTCTCAAACCTATTTTAGGCAAAATAATTTCTGCACTCCTGAATATTATAGCCTGACAGTTTTTGCAGCC
The DNA here is from genome assembly GCA_041622895.1 of Desulfobulbus sp. GTDB lineage: Bacteria > Desulfobacterota > Desulfobulbia > Desulfobulbales > Desulfobulbaceae > Desulfobulbus. Next base: position 13,269 of record JBFJXW010000036.1, read on the forward strand.
ACCGGCATGTTACTTTTAACCATGGCACACGAACTAATTTCGGTTTTTATAGCCCTCGAAATCATGTCGTTGGCAATCTACATTCTTGTTGGTTACGATCGTAAAAATGTAATCAGCACAGAAGCGGTTTTAAAATACCTCATGCTTGGAGCTTTTGCTGGCGCCTTTTTTACCATGGGAAGCGCTTTGATTTATGGTGCTACAGCCAGCACTAAGTTTGCCACCATCGGAAAATATATTGTAGCGCATGGGTTTTTACAAACGCCTGCTCTTATTGGCGGAGCATTTTTCATCCTTGTTGCTTTCCTTTTCAAAGCGGCAGCCTTTCCGTTTCATGCTTGGGTCATCGACGTCTATGATGGTGCTTCCGTTCCTGTAACCGGCTATATGGCGACGGGTTTGAAAACGGCTATATTTGCTGTCTTCGCTAATTTTCTTATTCTTGATGAAACATTGCAGAGCGGCTGGATCAATTATCTTTTCTATATTTCCGTTTTTACTATGTTTGTCGGCAACCTGATTGCCATTGGCCAGCAGTCTCTGAAGAGAATGCTCGCCGCTTCAGGTATCGTTCATACCGGTTACCTCTTGATTGCACTGGTCGCTGTTAGCACGAAGGATTTCACAGGTGGTGTTATTGCTTTTTATCTTGCTGCTTATGCCGCAGGAACCTTAGGAATATTCTGCGCATTGTCCTACCTGGGAGGAACCGGAGAAAAGAGACAAACCTTTGATGATTTTAAAGGTTTAGCGAAGGCGAGACCCTATTCTGCAGCTGCTATTAGCATATTCTTGCTTTCCATGGCAGGTATTCCGCCGACAGCAGGTTTTATGGGTAAATTTTATGTCATCACCAGCGCAATTAACGCTGGGCAGGTGGTGTTGGCTGTACTCGGTATTATCAGTAGTGTTATTTCCATGTGGTATTACCTACGATTGATTATCAATATGTATTTCTATGAAGCTGAAGAAGAGTTCAATGAACCTGCGCCCTCCTCATTGGCTCCAATTTGTACATTTATTCTTGTCATCTGTGTGTTTGCTATTAGTTTGTACCCAGTCGCTATTTAAACATCGATATCGGGTTACAGGAACTTCTTATCTCATTTGGAATAAATAGCTAGAGTGGGGTAGGGAACTCGCTCTGAGGAGTAAAGTGCATGAAAGTAAAAGATATTTTAAAAGTTAAAGGAAGCAAGGTATTTACCATTTCTCAGAGCAGCACCCTGATGGCTGCTACTGCCAAATTTTTCAGCAATAAAATTGGTACGCTTATCGTCGTTAACGATAAGGACGAAATTGTTGGTATTGTTTCACCCAATGATATTCTTAAGGCTGTTCACGAAGGATGCACTGAGAATTGTGCACTGCAGAAGGTCGAACAGGTTATGACTAAAAATATCATTTGTGCTTCTGAAGACGATACAATTGATTATATTCAAGCCGTTATGACAGAAAATCGAATTCGTCATATTCCTATCATGGAAAACAAAGAACTTAAAGGACTGGTATCAATTGGTGACGTCGTCAATGCGCAGATCAAAGTCCGTGAAGTAGAAAACCATTATCTCATCGATTATATCGAAGGTAAATATCCAGCCTGATGGTAGACTCTATTTTGCCATAGATTCATCGTCTTTCGTGTGAATAGATGTTTTTTGAGGAGGGAGATTGATAAAATCTTCCTCCTTTTTTTATTAAAAGTCCTTTTTTTACCGTTTCTGTACTACCTCTATTTTCCCTCGTCCCTGCACTGCTTACCGCTTAAGGTGGGATACCTGTTTTTAAAACGAGCGCCCCAGACGAGTTTTTTCAATGGATTAACTCTAGATTACTGAGTATCATTTTCAACAAATAATATTTCCGCCTTTATTCCTTTTTATGGGAACATGGACTCTTCAGAACATCAAACCGAAACAGGGAGTCAACCGCCGCGATTTATCAACGCATCCCGCACGCTAAAAATCAGGTTGGCGATTATTGCTACACTAACACTGCTCCTGGTGTCGGTAATTATTTTGGGTGCTGATCGGATAACGCTAGGTCTCCATCGTAAACACCAACAACCTATTACTAGTAATCTGGCCGGGCAGATCAATGCCTTTATTATTCAAAATTACTCTCATTCCGCGCAGTATCTAGCAACGATAAAGGAGATTGTCGAGGTCTGCATCGGCCACGGTCCGATTGACAATCCTTCATTGCTTCGAGTTTTAAACACAGCTCAAGGAGCAGTCGGCGTATCACTTGTCTATGTAATGGATAGTGCCGGTGCCGTTATTGGTTGTTCTAATACCTCCGACGAACCCAGCTTAACAGGTAATCACTATCCCTTTCGTCCTTACTTCTTTAACGCTCTTTCGGGTACACCATACCTTTTTCCCGCTGTGGGTATCACCACTAAGCGTAAGGGATTTTATTTCAGTGCACCGGTTTACAATCCAGGTACTAAGCAACCCGTTGGTGTGGTTGTTATCAAGACTCGCAGTGAATCGATCGATTCCCTTTTCACCACCCTCCGTGGAAAATTCGAGGCCTTTTTACTTTCACCCGACGGAGTTGTTTTCGCTTCTACTGAGGAAAGGTGGAATTTTCGTACTGCTTGGCCGCTTTCGGACAAACGGTTAGGCGAATTGAAAGCAAGCCGACAGTTTGACGATAGTGATCTTCCTCCCTTGCCCTTCTCCTTGCTAAATACCACCATTGATTACGATGGGGTTCGTTTTTCTGTCGACCTGCAACCTTTACAAATGGATGGCTGGCAGATTGCTACTCTTGAACCTGTTTTTTTTCCATGGACGATTGTTTTACTTCTCAGTTGTGTTGCTGTTTCGCTCGGTTCGCTTTCCTGTGTCGTTGTACTGCACGACTTTAAAGAAAAGAAATTGGCCGGGCAGGTGGTCGCCGGTCAGGAAGCGAGTGACAAAGCTGAAGCAGCCCATCGTGCTTCAGTCCGTGAACTTGAAACAATTTTTAGTGCCAGTCTGGTCGGTATAATCTTGGTTAGAGAGGGGCGTATTATCAACGCCAACAAGCGAATGACCGAGATGTTCGGATATAGCCGGAAAGAAATTCTGGAAAGTGATATTCATCAGTTTTTCCCAGAACGGCAGGCCTTTCGTCGATTTGTTCGGGAACATTTACACTTACTGATTGAAAGCGATGTCGAACAGGTTGAATACCTCTTGAAAAGAAAAGATGGCCGTACCCTGCCATGCACCCTTAGCGGGAAAGCTATTAACGCTGCAAATCTAAGTCAAGGAACAGTGTGGGTCATTGAGGATATAACAAAACGAAAAGCCATAGAAAAAGAACTCGAACAAGCGAGAGTGGCAGCAGAAGCTGCAAGTGTCGCTAAAAGTGAATTTCTGGCCAATATGAGTCATGAAATCCGTACTCCGATGAATGGCATTATCGGTCTATCTAACCTGCTACTGCGGGAATCCATACCAGATAGTCAACGGGAACATATCGAGCTTATCCAACGTTCAGCCATTCGCTTGATGACAATTATTAATGATATATTGGATTTTTCCAAATTGGAGGCTGGTCGTTTCGAACTGGAACAGCAACCTTTTTCCCTGCGCAGTGTTTTGAAAGAGGTCATTCAGCCCGTGGAACCAACGGCTCATCGGAAAAATTTGCAACTCAGATTAATAATTGACCCTGATGTACCTGAAGTGCTGGTTGGGGATCAGACTAAACTTATGCAAGTACTGACCAACCTCATTGACAATAGTCTTAAATTTACCCGTAATGGATATGTTACTGTTCGGGTTCGCTTTAAGAATAATGGCAGACCATCTGAGGGCAAACTTTTATTTGAAGTTGCTGACACCGGTATCGGAATAGTTCCAGCCTACCACGCCAAGGTATTTGAATCCTTTTCTCAGGCGGATTCCTCACATTCCCGCAAATTTGGTGGTACGGGTCTGGGGCTTTCCATTACCAAAGGTTTGGTGGAACTGATGGGTGGGGAGGTCTGGTTTGACAGTAAGCCGAATATTGGCACACAATTTTATTTTACCCTGCCTTTTGTCACACCAGAATCTGTTCCCCATGCAGCTATCGGAATCAAGGGGTATACATCATCGTCAAAAGAATTCCCTGTGCCGTCTGGTCAAGGTAAAAGAATATTGGTAGCTGAGGATGAATATATCAATAAAATTTTGATGAGAACACTTTTGAAGCAGGCGGGATACCATGTTACTGTCGTGGCGAATGGCCGGGAGGCTGTTGATGCATGGAGAGGCGGTGTGTTTGACTGTATCCTGATGGATATTCAGATGCCTGAAATGGACGGCTATGAGGCTGTGGCCCGTATCCGGGAAGCCGAAAAAGAGGATGAGCACATTCCCGTAATTGCCATGACCGCGCATGCCATGAGTGGCCATCGAAAAAAATGTCTCAGTGCCGGCATGGATGACTATGTTGCCAAGCCGATTGACGGTGCAACCGTGCTGCAATTATTGCGAAAATACCTTTCTAGTGCCCAGGAGGCAGACATTGAAACCTCGTCAGTGAGTTCGTCATGAAACGATTGTCCGGTCTTGTCTTGCTCACCCTTGTCGTTGGTGTGTTCAGCTATTTACTCACCTTTAATCTTAAGCCTGAGTTACACGTGGCTGATTTTTTGCCAAAGGATACTGCTATCCTCTTTGAATCGGAAAATCTTGCGCGTTCCTGGGAGCGTTGGCAGCATACTCCTATTGGCAAAAAGATCAATTCTTCTAACTTTCCGAATATTCTCAATCAATTGGGCGTGCCCGCCAATCGAGTTGCCGAATTCAAAGCGGTACGGTTGTTTGTTGATCGATTAATCGGTTCATCTGTGTTGACAGCGTTTTTTACAAAAAAAACAGTAGTGGCTCTGCTGCCGGATTTTCAAGCACAACCCTATGATACTTCGGCATTGCTCAAGCACCTTGTTCTCATCGTTCCAGTGCGGGAAAATTTCTCTTCAAACGGTCAGCTTACCCAATTTCCACCAACCGTTCTGCAGTCAGCAAAAACTTCAATTTATCAAGGCGTTCCACTCCTCACTCTTACTCTTCAATCTGGACAGCTTTTGTGCCTTTCTCGATATCATGGGCAGTTGATATGCGCATTTGATCCCAAACCCGTTCAGCGTTGCATTGATCAGGCATTGAATAGAATGGTGCGTGCCAGTACCGGACTGCAGTCAAATCAGGAATATCAGGAACTGAAGAGGCGGGCTGGTCATTCCGAATTTTTCATGTACGCTAATAGGGCAATGCTGGCAAAACAATGGCCGGTGGCTGGGTTTGAAGATGAAAAACAACCATTGCTGTTACCACGCCATATCGCCCTGTTCCGCCTGGAAGAGGCCGAGCATGAACGTTTGGCCCTTATCGCCCGAATGCCACCGGGGCAAATGGCCCATTTTACCACAAAATACCAGTTGGCCCACCCAGTCAACGATCCGGTGGGATCACGATTATCTGCGAATACCCAGTTCTACTTGTGGACCAACTGGTTCAATCCAAAAATATTGTGGCATTGGGGCTTGCAGTTGCCTAATCCTAAAACCGAGACACTGATGTCTCGTGTTTCCCAGCTGATACAACAGAGCACTGGCAAAACACTTGACGAATTTTTTAATGTATTCGGCAGTGGATTCGGGGTATTCATAAAAGAACAACGGGTTCCTGCCCTCTCTAACGAACCTATGGCTTGTCTTTATGTTGAAGTGCATGACCAGCAAGAGATAGGTGTGTTGCTCAAACAACTTTTTAACGATCTACCGGTGAAAACACAAATGTCAGGAGAAACGGAGATCGTTTCCCTGGTTATGGCCGGTGGGTTGTTACAACCCGCCTACGCTCTGTTTGATGAACATCTGGTTCTGGCCGATAGTGCAGAGTTGATTGTACAACTGCAACGGCAAGGAGGGCTGCTGCCGTCAAAAAAAAATAAGGGGCCTGCACCATCCAGGGGAAAAGCCGGGAACTTTTTTCTGTATTTTAAAACCAAAAGTGTTGCGGAACGTCTCATCACCGTGCTGTCTCTATTTAGCGGTCATGTGGCCGAGAGAGAAAATTTATTACCGCAAACAAACAGGCTTTTTATTGAGCATGTGGTCATACCGCTGCTGATGGATTTGGAAAGTAGTGAAACAAGTGGTATTCGAGGCTATGCTGCTACGGATGAAATAATTCTGGAAATTGATTTTTCCTCTGCCATCGAAGGGTTTCATCGTTTCTAACTACTATTATTGCATAGAAAAGGCGGGACTGCCGTTTGCATTCACGGGTATTGAAAATTATGGAACAACTGGTTGCTGAACTGAAAACTCTCATCCCATTTAAAGAAACTACCTCGGTAGGCGATATAGTAATTATTGCAGCAAAAAAGCCTCAAATGCTTGTTTATGCTAAAGTATCCGATATAGTACGGGATGCCAGCAGGAAAGCGGAGTGGTGGCATGTTACCATGCATCTTTTGTCCATTCCGTTGCAAACTATAACCTGGACGCTTCGCACCTCTCAGTTTACCGGACAAGAAATTTTCACCATGGGAGGCGAGGGGCGTTTTATCAAAGCAGTACAGTTTGATGCGCCGTCTCTTCAGCCGCTGCCTTTGGACGATGAAAACTCGGGCAAGGAAAAAGAAAAGAAACCTGCACTACGGGTTGTCAAATGAACCGGCGGCATTGTACCCTGCGTGTCGGTAATGAACGTGGGGTACACAGTCGTGTTGCATCCCGGCTGGCGGAAATTGCCGAGGAATACGGCGTGACGCTGCAGATCAGCAGGGCAGCAGAGACGGTTGACTGTTCCTCTATTCTTGATGTCCTAGCCATGGCCCTGATTCAAGGCTCTGAGATCAGCCTGCACGCCGAAGGCGAGAACGCCGCTTCTGCTCTGTCAGCCGCCACCGCTGCGATTATCGGCCAGGACAATGCATAAACGAATGTTCAAGGCAAATGAATGGGATGGGGCTACAACTTCACGCATCTTACAGGGAATCGGCGTATCGCCAGGGATCGCGGCCGCCAGGGTTATGGTGCTCAAACGACAGACCTGGCGGGCAGGGTGGTATCATCTGCCTGCAGACCATATTGAAAAAGAGGTCGAACGTTTTTTTCAGGCCCTTATCGCCGCCGGCAAAGAATTGGTCCAGTTGCGGGAAAGAATGGCCGAGGATCTTGCCGACGCTCTTTCGATCATCGATTCCCACCTGCTTATCCTCAAAGATCGCTTGCTCTTTGAACGCACCGTAGAGATTATCCGACAGAACAATGTCAACGCAGAGTGGGCTCTGGCCCAGGTGTTAAACGATATCAAAGATCGTTTTGACCGTATAGACGATCCCTATATTAAGGAGCGGTATGCGGATATTAGGCATGTAGCTGATCGTATTTTCGGCCTTCTTGCTGGTCGCGAGAACGATCCGTTAGTGAAAGTTCCCGGCGGTGTCATTGTGGTGGCCAACGACTTTTCCCCGGAAGACACCATGCGGATGCATGCCGAGCAGGTGGTTGGCTTTCTGACGGAAAAGGGCGGAGTGACCTCGCACACCGCCATTGTTGCCCGATCGCTCAATATTCCTGCAATTGTCGGCCTGACACATGTGACCGGAATTCTGGCTACCGGTGACACTGTTATTATGGATGGCAGTTCGGGGCGGGTTCTTTTACAACCGGAACCCTCTGAAATTATGCGTTTTCAGGAGGATGAGCGGCGGCAACGGGCTATGGCCGACGAGTTGAACCGTTACATCTATCTGGCCTCGGAAACCATGGATGGGTACACCATCAGGCTGAGTGCCAATATAGAGAGGGTGGAGGAACTGTCATCGGTGCTTCGTTATGGTTCAGAAGGGGTTGGCTTGTTTCGCAGTGAGTTTGATTATTTTCACAACCACCAGCCACCGACCGAGGAGCAATTGGTAGCCACCTATCGTCAACTGCTGGAGACTATGGCACCGCATCCGGTGACTGTGCGTACTCTGGATGTCGGCGGTGATAAATTTCTGCATGGTTTTCCGGGTACTACGACTTGGTTTGATCAGGAACGTAATCCGGCGCTGGGGCTTCGTTCCATCCGGTTTTCCCTGTACGAACGGGAATTGTTCAAGATTCAGCTACGGGCGCTGCTCCGGGCCTCCGCCCACGGCCGCCTGCGGATTCTCCTACCTCTTGTTTCCGCGCTTGCGGAATTGCGGCAGGCCAAGGCCTTAATTCAAGAAACCATGGATATACTGGCAGCTGAACATATGCCGTATGCAGCTGATGCGGAGCTGGGCATTTTGGTAGAGGTACCCAGCGCAGTGGTCATGGCAGATGTCTTTGCCGAGGAAGTCGATTTTTTTGCCATTGGGACCAATGACCTGATTCAGTATGCATTGGCCATTGATCGGGGGAATCAGTATGTGGCCCACTTGTATGAACCCTTTCATCCGGCGGTGCTGCGGATGATCAAGCAAACCGTTGATGCGGGACATGCCCATAATATTCCGGTGTCACTCTGCGGAGAGATGGCCGGGGAGGCTATGTGTGCAGCGGTGCTTTTGGGGCTGGGGCTTGATGAACTGTCGATGCGGCCTGCCGTTATCCCCCGCATTAAACGACTGCTCAGGCATTCCAATACCGGACAATTACGCGACCTTGGAGAAAGGGTGCTGCACTGCGAAGACAGCGACGACGTACGGAAGTTTTTGGCCACCACACTCCCTCAATACTATCCAGAAGAGTTCTATCAGCCGTGAACGAACGTGAAATCATTGATTTTATAACAACCCTTGCCGCTCCCGATGGTGAGCAGGTGCTAAAGGGGATCGGCGATGATTGCGCTGTGGTCAGAAAGGACGGCAAGCATGTCTGGCTGCTGACAATGGATACACTGATCGAATCGGTGCATTTCAATACCGCATTCCATCCACCGGAAAAACTCGGTCGTAAAGCAGTTTCTGCAAATGTCAGTGATATCGGGGCAATGGGTGGAAAACCACTCTTTGTGCTGTTATCGGCGGGTATGCCGCCCGGGTTTGACGAAAGCTGGTTTCGGTCTTTTGCCAAAGGACTAACCGATGCCTGCCGTCAATACGGGTGTTTGATTATCGGTGGTGATACGGTAGCTAGCCCAGGCGGGTTGAGTTTCACCTTGACCGTCATAGGTGAAGCGGATGCAGACAAGGTGGTTTATCGCAAGGGCGCCCGGCCTGGCGATACCATCTGGGTCAGCGGCGACCTTGGATTTGCCGCCGCCGGATTGGAACTGTTGCGCAGAGAAATCGAACCGGCCAACAGGGAATTTGATCTTTTTCGGGAGAAACATCTTAATCCGCTGGCCAGGGTTGAACTTGGGCAACAACTGGCAGAAAGCGGACTTGCGCATGCCATGATGGATCTTTCTGATGGTCTGGCCACGGATCTGGCCCATCTCTGTAAACAATCCGGTGTGGGCGCGCATCTGTTTGCACGGGATCTGCCGGGCGTGGCGGCTCTTGCCGCCGTTGCTCAGCGTACCGGCTCCAATGCAGAGCGATGGGCTATAAGCGGTGGTGAGGATTACGAGCTGCTGTTTACCGCCGCTCCCGACGACAGTGCAAATCTTCTGGAAATTGCAGAACAAAGTGGCTCGATGATTTATCCGGTCGGCAACATTGTGGCTGGTTCGACCGTAACCTTGATCCGTCAGAGTGCTGACGGCAGCCGTGAGGAGGTTGCGATCGCCTACCAGGGGTTCGATCATTTCCGGAACAAAACAGGCGGCTAGGATGCTGGTCGGCGCTCTGTTCAGGCACTGGTCTTTGCGGCTGTTCGCCCCAGATTTAATACTCCGGCAAACCTATGAGGCCTTTAAAACCTTGCTTTCCCATGACATCAGAAGTCATGAGTTGATGGCGGAGTTTGCAGAATTGTATCATGAGGACAGGCAGGAGGATTTTGCCCGAATTCGTGATCGCTACCGGCTGCTGGCCGAGGCCGTTGCCGGCATGATCAACGCCCTGGAGCAGATGCATCCCGGTCAGGCAGGTTCTCTGCGCGAGTATTTCAATAAATACGATTTCTATTGTCGTCTGCTGCTGGCGCCCCCTGAACAGCTTCTTATACCACCCTTTGTTGTTGACCACGATGAGCTTGTAGATGCTGCCCTGGTGGGGCAAAAGAGCCATAATCTGCTGGTTTTGAAAAATGCAGCCAAGGTACCGGTTCCAGACGGCTTCACTATCACGACCACCACCTTTTTTTTGCTCATTGAACATAACCGTCTGCGCCCGGCCTTCGATCTTCTTTTGGCCGGTATCGATCCCGGATCGGCAGCCAGCCTGGAAGAGATCTCGCAGGCGCTCATGGCCCTGGTGCGGCGCATGGATGTCCCCGAGCACATCCGTATGGCTATTTATTCCCAGTACGACCGACTTGCCAGCCGGCAGCCTGATCCATCGCCGCGAGTGGCGGTCCGTTCCTCGGCACTGCATGAAGACAGTGGGCACAGTTTCGCTGGTCAGTATCACTCGAGCCTCGGGGTTACACGGGACGAGCTGCTCAATGCCTACCTTGAGGTCTTAGCCTCCAAATATACGCCGCAGGCACTGTCGTACCGAATTTACGCCGGACTCAGCGACGAAGAGGCGGCCATGGCGGTTCTGGTTCTGGTAATGGTCGATGCCGCTGCCAGTGGGGTTATCTATACCTGCGATCCAGCGGTCGCCGGCAACAGGGACAAGTCGCTGTTGGTCCACAGTATCTACGGGCTCGGACTGCCGCTGGTGGGAGGCGAGACCGTCCCGGATATTTTTTCGTTCCTGCACCACGATGCTTCCCCTGTTCAGGTGGCTGCCGGACGCCAGCAGCGGCGGTTGATACTCCGTCATGGCCAACTGTGCGAGGAACGGCTTTCCCCAAGTGATCGTGGATCA
>JBFJXW010000037.1:0-24110 GCA_041622895.1 Desulfobulbus sp.
ATTGTTTTATTGGGCGTATTACTTTGTGCTGATCAACTGGGCTGCAGGACATGCTTTTCTGAAATTTGTCCAAGGAGAAAAAATGGTGCTTTGGTCGCCAAGAAAAGGATAGAAGCTGGGGTTTCGGTGATTGCGCAAGTAAGCTTCTCCATACGGGAAAAAATCCATGGGTTGGAGTAGTTGTGATCACTGACGAAAACGCTACGGTCTGCACCGGCATTGCCTTGGCGATAACCTGGGCCCTGCATAGAATTTTTCGGGTGCAGTAAGGTCTTGTCACGTACCTTCGCACTAAAAAATGGCCTGACCGCATTCATGCAAAACGCTCACTTGCCTTGGACACGTTTGAATGAATGTCAAAGCGAGGGCCAGTTGAAAGCTGTCGCTTGCGCTCCGAAGGGGGCATGCATTCGTTCTTCATCGATCAGAAATCCACTCCGTGGCCGATCAGTTATTTGAGGAGCCGATTCTTGTTTGTGCCAATTTGAATGTTTGCGTTTTGCCTGTTTAACTTAACTGTTGATGTTTTTCACGAGAAAGAGAGCTTAAATGGATCTGGCTAGAAAAAAGATACTTGTCACAGGTGCCGATGGCTTTATCGGTTCGCATCTCACCGAAGAACTTCTGAAACGGGGCTATGATACACGGGCATTTGTGTATTATAATTCGTTCAACTCCTGGGGGTGGCTTGATCATCTCGATCCCGAATTGCTGCAAGCATTGGATGTCTTTGCCGGTGATATTCGCGATCCCCACGGAGTGAGGCAGGCTATGAAAAATTGTGATGTGGTTCTTCATCTCGCTGCACTCATAGCTATTCCGTATTCGTATCATTCGCCTGATACGTATGTGGATACCAATATCAAAGGCACCCTCAATGTGGTCCAGGCCGCACGAGAACTGGGTGTAGAGAAAGTAGTTCATACCTCGACCAGCGAAGTGTACGGCACCGCACGGTTTGTCCCCATTACCGAGGAGCATCCTTTGCAGGGACAGTCACCGTATTCCGCATCAAAAATTGGCGCTGACCAATTAGCTATGTCCTTCTACAATTCCTTTGACACACCCGTGGCCACAATCCGGCCGTTTAACACCTATGGGCCAAGACAATCTGCGCGGGCCTTCATTCCCACGGTTATTACCCAGATCGCCACTGGTTCCCGCACTCTCAAGCTGGGAGCATTGCACCCGACCCGCGATTTCAATTACGTCAAAGATACGGTTGCTGGTTTTATCGCAGTAGCTGAAAATGCCAGCTCGGTTGGCGAGGTGATAAACATTGGCAGTAACTATGAAATATCTATTGGGGAAACAGCGCGCATCATTGCTGATATTATGGGCGCTGAAATAGAAATTGTAACCGATGTTGAGCGCTTGAGGCCGAGCAAAAGTGAAGTCGAGCGGCTTTGGGCAGACACTGCAAAGGCTGCTCGGCTTTTGAACCATCAGCAAAAGTATGCAGGAATTGATGGATTAAGAAGGGGGCTGGAGGAAACGGTCGAATGGTTTAGCCGGCCGGAAAATCTGAAGGCCTATAAAGCCAACATATATAACATCTAATAACCGTTAAGGTGAGCTGATGATCCCGCTTTCAGTGCCCACTATTAAGGGCAACGAATGGAATTATGTCAAAGACTGTCTGGATACGGAATGGGTGTCCTCGGCGGGTAGGTATGTCGACCGATTCGAGGCCCAGATATGTGCCTTCACCGGCGCCCGGCATGCCGTAGCCTGCGTTAACGGCACGGCGGCCTTGCAGGTGGCCCTTCAGGTCGTAGGCGTGCATCCCGGTGACGAAGTGCTTGTTCCGACATTGACGTTCATTTCAACTGTAAATGCGGTGAAGTATCTGGGATGCGAACCTGTCTTCATGGACTGCGATGAATATTACAACATTGATGCCGTGAAGACCGTCGAATTTATAGAGCAAGAAACTGTGTTCAGAAATGGAAACAGCTACAGTAAAAAGACCGGCAGAAAGCTGTCAGCAATTGTGCCGGTGCATATTTTCGGCAATGCGGCGCGGCTGCAGGATCTGTTAGCCATCTGTCGTGCTCGCAATATTAAAATTGTAGAAGATGCGGCTGAAAGTCTTGGCACGGTATACACAGCTGGCGACCTTAAAGATCGGCATACAGGCACGGTTGGCGATATTGGTTGTTTTTCATTCAACGGCAACAAAATCATCACAACTGGTGGCGGGGGAATGATCGTCACTAATGTCGCGACCTATGCTGAGAAGGCCAGGTATCTGACTACCCAGGCAAAGGATGATGAACTCAGATATATCCACAACGAGGTGGGGTATAATTTTCGACTGACCAACATACAGGCTGCTATTGGGGTTGCTCAGCTGGAAGTCCTCCCTGAGTATCTGCGCTTGAAACGTTCCCACTATCTCGCATACAAAAAAAAGATCGATGAGATTGAAGGCCTGACATTGGCAGAGAGCCCTTCCTATGCCCAAAATAATCATTGGATGTATCCGTTACAGATCGACCGAGGCCTTTACAGGAAAGATCGAGAAGAAGTAATGGAGTATTTGAAGACGGAGGGCATTCAAACTCGTCCCGTCTGGTATTTGAACCATCTACAGATCCCGTATCGAGATTGTCGGAGTTATCGTATCGAGTTAGCACTCCATTTGCTGGAGGTGACCTTGTGTATCCCGTGCAGCGTAAGCCTGAAGGCAAGCGAAATTGATTTTGTGCTTGACAAGCTGCATCATGCCTAAGGTCGTTGTCATCGGCGGTGGAGGGCACGCTAAGGTGGCCATAAGTGTGCTGAAAAAATCGGGCTTTGATATTGTCGGGTACACCGATCATGAGAATCGCGGTGGGGTTCTCGGTGTTCCGTACCTGGGGACAGATGATATTCTGCCGGCTCTTAGGAACGATAGCTCTGATTGCGGTATTGTCATTGGGGTGGGGAAGGTCAATGCATCACCATCAAGATCAGAGCTTTTTGCAAAAATCAGCGCGCTCGGTTTTCATTTTCCGGTCCTTGTTTCTCCCGGTGCAAGTATCAATGAAGACATACAGTTGAGCGCGGGAACGGTTGTTTTTGACGGGGTGGTTGTCAACAGCGGATCCAAGGCAGGCAGGATGTGCATTCTCAATACCAACAGTACTGTTGACCACGACTGTCTCGTAGGTGACAATGTCCACATCGCACCGGGCGCGACGCTTAGTGGGGGGGTAACCGTTGGAGATAACACAATGATCGGAACCGGGGCTGTCGTTATTCACTCTGTCACCATCTGTGCTGGGTGTCTGGTTGGTGCCGGGTCTACCGTTGTGAAAGATCTTACAACGCCCGGTATTTATGTGGGAAGCCCTGCCAGGCGGATTAAATAAGCAAGGGAAGGGGAAAGGAAGTGACGAAGAGAACCTGTATCGCGATTATCCCTGCCAGGGGGGGGTCGAAAAGGGTCCCCAGGAAAAATGTCAAAGAAATGATGGGCAAGCCCTTAATTGCCTATACGGTTGAAGCGGCTGCGCAGAGCAACCTGTTTGAGCGGATTGTTGTCAGCACTGATTGCCAGGAAATTGCCGAGACTGCACAACGGGTTGGAGCAGAGGTGCCCTTTTTGCGAGATCCGAACCTCGCTGACGATATTACTCCCGTGTCCGCGGCTACAATCGACACCCTGTGCAAACTTGATCCCTCTGGAAACAAGTACCCTCTCGTATGTCAGCTGATGGCGAATTGTCCACTCAAGACCGCCAGGGATATTGTCGACAGCCATCAACAGTTTATTGATACTGGCGCGAATTCACAACTTTCCGTCGTGCGGTATGGTTGGCAGAATCCTTGGTGGGCAATGCGCCGTGACCATGCGTACAGGCTGGATCCCCTCTTCATGGAGGCGATGACCAAGCGAAGCCAGGATCTGCCGGATCTTTTTTGTCCCACCGGGGCCATCTGGTGGGCTCAAGCCGAAGTCCTGCGCCGTGAGGGAACCTATCACACGGTCGATAAAACAGGGTGGGAAATTCCTTGGCAGCGAGGGTTGGATATTGATACCGAAGATGATTGGGCCATGGCGGAAGTTTTGATGCAGTTAGGACGATTTCGGTAGAAATACGTTGCAAGCGGTGATTGCAGATGACTAAGAGGCCCTCGATTACAACCCTTGCGGTTTATACGACTATCTATCCAGGGGTTGAGCAATATCTGGCAGACTGGTACCGTTCGGTGCAGGAACAGACCGATACGGATTATGCACTGTGGATAGGTTTAGATGCAGTAACCGTAGACTCCGCCGTGCAGGCCATGGGGGGCGAGCCGATGGCGGTAACTTGGGTTTCTGCCGATCCCGGTGAGACGCCGGCTCAAGTGCGACAACGTGCGCTCATTCGTCTCGTGGATACCTGTGATGGTGTGGTCCTGGTGGATAGTGACGATATTCTGCATCCCGCGCGGGTTGCTTCAGCCCGCAAGTTCTTGGGGACGAGTGATCTTGTCGGCTGCGCCTTGCGTCTTGTGGACCGGCAGGGTGCAGATTTACACACGCTCTTTGCCTTGCCTCCGCAAACGAGGGCGGAGGACATTCTACCGAGGAACAATGTTTTTGGTTTTTCCAATTCCGCCTATCGTTCAGATGTACTGCGTCGCTGCCTTCCTATTCCACCTGATGTAGCGCTCGTGGACTGGTATTTGGCGACCCGGGCGTGGCTTTCAGGGGCAAAGCTGGCCTTCGACGGGGAGGTCAGGATGGATTACCGGCAGCATGGGGCAAATATGGCAAGGGTGATGCCGCCCTTTACCGCGCAACAGGTCGTTAGTGACTGCGAGCTTGTTCGCCATCATTTTCGGGTTGTGCGTACTCATTTTCCTGAGGGTGCGATTGACGTGCTCTCTGCCGAAGTGGAGCAGGCGGCTTCTGACGTCGAGGCCTTTTACCGGAATGTCGTTGTCCATCCCTCTCGACTGCATCAGTATGTTCAACTCCTCAACAATATGGAGTTGGTCCCGGTTTGGTGGTCCTGTATCGCGCATCCTTCACTAAAACATTTATGGATAGAGCAAAGGAATAACAGATGAAACCTGTACAATTGGGAAATGTGGCCGTCGGTTCGGGGCTTCCCCCGTATATCATCGCTGAGATCGGTTCCAATCATAATGGCGACATGGAGTTATGTAGAAAGCTGATTGATGCCGCAGCGGACGCTGGGGCCCATGCCGTCAAATTTCAATCGTGGACAGATACGTCCCTGATTGCCCGAGAGGAATATGAACGCAACACCGAGTACTCGGATAAGAAGAAACACTTCGGATCGTTACTGAAGATGGTGCAAACCTATCAGTTCACTGAAGCGCAGCACCATGAAGCGTTGGCGCACTGCCGCGAGCGCGGCATTACGTTCTGTTCAACCCCTTTTTCAAAGAGGGAGGCCGATCTGCTCGAAGCACTTAATGTGCCTTTTTTCAAGATCGCTTCCATGGATATAGTCAACCTGCCCTTTCTTAAATATGTTGCGCGTAAGCAACGGCCGATGGTCATCTCAACCGGAATGTCGACGTTGGCGGAAATAGATCAGGCCGTGGCAACCATTCGGGGCGAGGGGAACGATGCTATCGTCCTGCTTCATTGCATTTCCATCTATCCCCCGGAACATGATACCATTCATCTTCGTAACATCGAAATGCTGCAGCAGGCTTTCAATGTGCCGGTGGGATTCAGTGATCATTCCCTGGGCGCAGCCATCCCTCTTGCAGCCATCGCCTTGGGAGCCTGCATCATCGAGAAACACTTCACCCTGGATAAAGATATGCCTGGTTGGGATCATGCCATCTCCGCCGATCCGGGTGAACTGCGAATGATAACCGGGGAAGGACTCAATGTCTTCACTGCGCTGGGCAGCGCTTGCCGAACGGTGATGCCGGCGGAGCTCGATAAACGCGAAAAATTTCGTCGCAGTCTCGTGGTCTGCAAAGCCCTGCCCCAGGGCCATGTGTTGACGGAAGCTGATTTGACGGCCAAACGGCCCGGAACTGGCATCTCGCCGGCTGAACAGGAATATGTTGTCGGGCGTAAGCTGGCTTGCGCCGTTGAGGAAGATCAGGTCCTACGCTGGGCTGATTTATTGTGAGCACTCTTCCATGAATTGTAGGGGAAAACTGATGGCCAATACCCTTTATGTTGTCCATTGTATTGATACTGAAGGGCCGCTGCATGAGTCGGTGACAGCGACCTTTGAGCGCCTTAAGGCTATCTTCAATCTCGACCTTGAGCCGAGTGCTGCACTGCTGCGCCAGCTGCAGGCTGGAGAGGTCGATCTGCAAGGGCTCGAAACTGCTGTGCAGAAGGTGGTGGATCCCCATCTGCTGGCATACAACGACACCTGGGACAAAGTCAATGTCATGCTAAGTCAGATACTGTCCCCTTCCTTTCGTAACAAGGTCCCCGACTCGAACGGAGCCGGATGGATATATAACTGGTTTTGCGTCGATCATGTCGCCTACGGCGATAATCCACGTCGTCGTGACGTGGGCTATCTCAACATTTTCGACCACTATCAGGCGATAATCCGAGAAACACAATCTTCGCGAGACTGGCTAGGGTTTCATTTTCATCCACATAATTTCCGTCACGAGGCGCATCGATGCGCCACCCATTGGTGGTCAACTTCGGATAGTTTGTTCCAGATACTTTGCCGCCGAATAATCGAACGACAGTGGTTTCCCGCAGCCCATCGTCCCGGGTTCCATGTGATCCGGCCTGATAGCCACTGGTTCCTGGAGCAGTTCATTCCTTTTGATTATTCCAGTCAGGCTATCGTGCAAACGGCGGATGACGATACAGCTCAATTTGGCCTGAAAGGCGGCCGTCTCGGTGATTGGCGGCGAGCGCCCGTAACCTGGGAGCCGTATCATCCTTCAACTGATGATTACCAGGTGCCCGGTGATTGCCGCCGTTGGATTGGCCGATGTCTTAATGTCGGTACCCGTTTCCGGTTGATTACTGAGTCAGATGTGCGGCAGGCCTTTCAGGAGGCTCGCGAGGGTAAACCCGTCGTTCTTTCTGTGACCAACCACGATTTTCGCGATATGGCGCCGGATGTCGATCAAGTACGGCAGCTGTTGCAAAAAGTGGCATTGGATTTCCCCGACGTATCCTTTGTCTATGCGGATGCGGTTGACGGAATGCGGCGAGCCTTGCGATTGCCGCCGCAACCTCCGTGTGAATTGGATATTACGTTGAAGACGGTAGATGCTGCGACCCATGTCATGGTGGTGGAGTCGCGAACTCCGACTTTCGGTCCCCAGCCTTTCCTGGCGTTGAAGACGGTCACCGGCGACTATTACCACGATAACTTCGATATTGATGTACCGTTTCATCGTTGGCAGTACGTATTCGATGCTGATACCTTCCCTTTGCAGGCATTGTCTGCTGTAGGAGTGGCTGCCAACAATGCTTTTGGTGTTTCAACGGTGGCTATTCTTGATTCGGGCACCGGTAAGGTGAGCACAAAACATTGGAATGTACCCGTTTCATTATGAGGTTTTATTGATGGCTGTTCCCAATAACCCGCTTCTGGAAGATGTTATTATTCATCCTGATCTCCCTCTGGCTGATGCCTTGGCCCGGCTTGATCAGGTCGGTACTGGTGCTCTTGTACTTTGCACACCCGATCGAAAACTTGTTGGCCTGCTAACGGACGGAGATATTCGTCGCGCGCTGCTCCGAGGTGTGGACCTGCGTTTGCCTTGTAAAGAGGCTGCCGCTCTTACCCCTATCCTGGCGACTTCAGAATTATCCCCTCAGGAAGCGTTACAAATGATGGTGGAGCGGGAGATCGACCATCTCCCCGTAGTCAACGATTCAGGAAAATTACTGGATTTCCTGCTGCGCAAAGTGCTGGTAGCCGGAGAACAACCGAATGTAGGTGTTGCGGAACGGCTAAAACGAGTGATTATCGATCCGGCTTGCTCTATAGCCGAAGCCATTGCCCACCTCGATCAGGCTGGTACGGGCGCCTTGGCCCTGTGCTCCAGTGATCGTAAGCTCGAGGCTCTGCTGAGCGATGGAGATATACGCCGGGCCATTATGCGGGGGGTATCCCTGGAAACGCCTTGTGGAAATATCGCCAAGCGCAATCCTTTTATGGTGCGGCATCCTCTCTCCAACGCCGATGCCTTGCAGATGATGGTGGAGCGTGACATCAATCAACTGCCGGTGGTGGATGCTGCCGGTAATCTGTTTGATTTTGTGCTGCGCCGCGATCTGGCACAGGAAAGATCCCTGAATTTGTCGGCGGTTATTATGGCTGGGGGGTTTGGCAAGCGACTCATGCCCTTGACCGAGCAGGTGCCCAAGCCAATGCTTCCTGTTGGCGACAAGCCGCTTCTGGAGCGAACGATAGAAAAACTGCGCCATGCCGGTGTGCGCGATGTCAACCTGACAACCCACTACCTTCCGGAAAACATTCGGCAGCACTTCGGTGATGGCGAAAAGTTTGGCGTACACCTCAACTACTCACAAGAAGATCATCCGTTAGGAACAGCAGGGGGGCTGCGGTTATTGCCGCGGCCGGATAAACCTTTTGTGGTGATTAATGGTGATATCCTGACCGGCATTTCGTTTGAGAAGATGTTGCGCACCCACCAGAAACATCAGGCTCAACTGACAGTCGGGGTGCGCAGGTATGAGGTCCAGGTGCCCTACGGCGTGATTGAGTGTAATGATGCGCATATCGTGGGCTTGCAGGAAAAACCGTCGCTAACTTTTTTTATCAATGCCGGTATCTACCTGCTCGATCCAGCAGCGTATGACCAGATTCCCGAAGGTGAGCGATTTGATATGACCGACCTGATCCAAAAGCTACTGGATGCCGGGCAGCCTGTTGTCAGTTTTCCGATCATTGAATATTGGTTGGATGTCGGCCGGCACGATGATTATCAGCAGGCGCAGGAGGATGTTCGCAATGGTAAGGTTTGATGCGAAACGATGAGTCTCCTGTGAGTTCAATCAATCTCGACGACCCCGGGGTGACGATGCATGCCCTGATGCGGGATTTATTCCCCATTTGTCGGAGCATCACTGGTCCGGGCGTGCGGCAGTCGCTGCAGTTGTTGCAGCGGTATGTGCCGCTGACGCTGCATGAAGTATCCACCGGTACCCAGGTATTCGATTGGACGGTGCCCAGAGAGTGGCATATTCGTGACGCATATATCCTTGATCCGCAAGGCATGAAGGTTGTTGATTTTCTGCAACACAACCTGCATGTGGTGGGGTATTCAGTGCCGATGGATTGTTTTGTGACACTGGAAGAACTGCAGCCGCATCTGTATTCGCTGCCGGATCAACCCAATGCCATCCCGTACGTTACCTCCTATTACCGGGAGCATTGGGGCTTCTGTCTGACCCATCGGCAACGGCAAGAGCTCAAAGACGGCCAATACCGTGTTTTTATCGACAGCGAACTGATAGACGGCTCACTCACCTATGGCGAGCTGTTGATTCCAGGAGAGACGCACCAGGAAATTTTTCTTTCCACGTATCTTTGCCATCCGTCCATGGCCAACAACGAACTGTCCGGGCCCGTGGTGGCCACTGCCCTGGCCCAATGGATTGCCAGCCGCCCACGGCGTTATAGCTATCGCATTATTTTTATTCCGGAGACTATCGGCTCACTCACGTACCTGAGCCGCAATCTCAAGGTCATGAAGCGCAACATTGTCGCCGGTTTCAATCTCACCTGCATGGGGGATGAACGAGGTTGGTCGTTTCTTCCCTCACGGGTCGGCGACACCTTGGCAGACCGCGCTGCGCTCTGTGTTCTGCGCGATCAGCATCCAGATTTTGTGCATTACTCCTTTCTCGACAGGGGAAGCGACGAACGGCAGTACTGCAGCCCCGGAGTCGATCTACCGGTGGCTTCAGTGATGCGGTCAAAATATCGTGAATATCCGGAGTATCATACTTCCTTGGATGATTTGGATCTGGTCACCCCGGGGGGACTGGCAGGAAGCTTTTCAGCCTTGCGTGACTGTCTGGACCTGTTGGAACGCAACCGGGTGTATCGCACGACCTGTTTGGGTGAGCCGCAGTTAGGCAAATACGGGCTGTACCCGAGTGTTGGCACTCGCGATTCGCATCAGCAGGTGAGTGATATGATCAATACCCTTGCCTATGCTGACGGAAACATCGATGTGATAACACTCAGCGGTATAACCCGGATTCCGATAAATCGTTTGTATTCGGTAATAGAAAAACTGGTGAAGGCTGGTTTACTTGTTGAGGTATCGCTTCCGTAATTTCTGTTCGAGGAAAAAAATGATTCGACGGCAACACCTCCTCGCTGTTTTTGCAGTAAGCATTCTCATGTTGGTGGTTTTGTATCTGAGAGGCCGCGAATCCCCTATCCCTCTGCCGACCGTTCTGCCTTCCGCAACGTCGGCGGGGATGACAGTGAGTCCGGTTACTGCGTTGGGTAATGGACGCTGGATCCGTTCGTTTCGTACCGCCGACGGCACTATTTACCTGCGGGGCCGGTTGCACAGCCGGGACGGTGGGCAAACGATCGAACCGCAGACTGCGGTCGATGTGGAGGACATCAATGCCTCGCCCGAACGGGCCATTCTCGCCCGCTCTTCTTTTTTTTACGCCCTGGATGGTCCGGCCGAAATGGAGCGTCCGGGAGTCTATCGGGTACGGGGGTGGCGTGCCGCAGGCGATCTCCAGAGGTTGACCCCGGAAACCGTTCGGCTGGAGGTGCCTGAGGGGCCGCGTCGATCCCGGCAGCCGGGCGAATGGTTCGGGCTGTATGTCTATCGGACCATCCTGGAAATGCCCGACGGTTCCTGGCTGTTGACCATGTACGGTAATTTCGACGGGGATACTTTGCCGCCATCAGATCGGTCGTCGCAAGCGGAAGTCAAGTATATGATGCGGTCTTTTGTACTGACCTCCCATGATAAAGGAAGAAGCTGGCGATACCTGTCCACCATCGCCGCTCCCAAACCAGGAAATGGAGTGGGAGAAGGATTTGTTGAACCCGCGCTTACCCGGCTTGCTGATGGACGGTTGCTCTGTATCCTGCGGACGGGACATTTCTATCCTCTGTATGCGAGTTGGAGCAGCGACGGAGGTAAGACTTGGACTGCACCGGTTGAAACCGGTCTAGATCGGGGGTGCGATCCCTGCCTCCTGACCCTGGCAGATGGTCGGGTTGCATTAAGTTGGGGCCAGCGTTTTCCTGTAATGGGGTCGAGTCGGCAACCAGAAAAGGATTTTTCTTTGTTTAAATATCCGGGGGAAGGGTTTTTGAATGTAGCCCTCAGCAATGATGGCGGTGCAACGTGGACCAATACGAGGATCGCTCGGAGAACCGGCTCATGTTATTCTGTAATTTTTGAAGTTGAACCAAATGTGCTGTTTTTTCAAGTGGATCAGTGGGTTTGGCGTGTTGCTATCAAACCGGGTAAGGCAGGTACGAACAGTATATGATATGTGCTCTTTCCCTCCGTGAAAAAGAGCACGCATGCGAGGTGAGAATGAACAAGGCTGCAACGCATATCAATGCTTTTGATCTTATTCGATCATCAGTGATTCTTATCGTTTTTTTTCACCATATTATCAGTCAGGAACAGGTCGGGCCGGTCGTGAAGAGTATAACTCCGGCATTGGGTATCATCGGCATGTCGCTGCTTGGATTTATCAGCGCTACCCTCCTGTCCCGTCGGATTTCTGATTACGGGGGCTTTTTACTGCGCAGGCTGTCACGGATTTTTATTCCCCTGTTCCTGTGCTTGACCACCTACCTTATTCTGTATGCGAGAATAGGAGAATTGGATATAACCCAGCACACGCTATTGCATTACATGGGGTTGACCGGTTTTTTTAAGCTCTTCGGTGTGGTTAGCGATACACAGATAAGCGGAGGGTTGTGGTTCATAACAACAATCATTCTATTGTATCTTACGCTCCCTATATTTGAATCTCTTCTTTCTCATAAAAATGCTACGTTTCATTTGTTGCTCTTCGTTGCTGCTATTGCTCTGCTTGATATAAAGATGTACGGTCAGGAAAATGCTTTTAATGTGGCTACAGGTTTTATTTTAGGCATTTTTCTGCAGAAAACAGAAAGATTTCAATCCGTTTCGAGTATTAAACCAGTTGTTTACATTCCCGTTGCTTTCTTCCTGCTTCTGATGAACTTCATGTCGATATACGAGGTTTTCCCCTTTTATGTTCACAGGTTGTTGTATTTTTTGTATCCAATATTTTTTATACCCTTGTTTTTTGATGTGAGTAATTGCATCCCTAATAAAATTAAATTAGTAATAACAGCTTTTGCTGCGATAAGTTACGAATTTTATATTCTTCATTTTTACTTTATTGATAATGAATTATATAGTGATATCTGGACCCCATCAGGAATTTTTGAAAAAATAATTATATCTTTTCTGGTGACAATTATATTTTCCGTTATCTTGTCGAAGTTTTCAGATTTTATGAGGAAACAGCTTGATATATATCTATTTAATTCCTACTCTGTTGTAACTTTTTCAGCAAAAAAATCGGAAGAGAAGGAGCAAGTTAGACAAGAGTCACTTCAAAAAGTTCGACTAAAAGAATAATAGCCTCTTGAAGAATATGTCGAACTGTACCGCCTGGATTAACTTGTTTTGAATTGCAAATTTTACGTGGAAGTTTGAGGTAAAACGGGTGCGGGGAGCACTTTAGCTTAATAGATTTTGCAAAGTCACACTTGGTACAAAAGAAGGATGCCATTTTCTATGGTTCATGATCAATACTGGTTTTTCGGGAAAAGAAACAATTACCTTAAAAGAACTTCGTTCCGTTTGGATAATCGATACTGGGATGGCACTCCTCTCTGGAGACTCCATTAATTAAAGCATGAATATTTTTTTTATCAACGATTCGAGCAGTAATCCTAACTGGGGCGACCGGGCGGCTGCTATTGCGCTGAAAGGAATGGTCAAGGCTTTGGGCGGCACATTAAGTAGTGTGCTCACCGAAGATGATTTGCGCGATAGCGTTTTTTTCAACCGACCTCCTGGGCTGCCAAGTAAGGGAGTGGAAGGACGCAGTCTCAAGGACTGGGCCCGGCTGTTGCTGCCACCGGTGACGCTAAAGCTGCGAGAAAAATTCCTTCAGCGCTTGAGGAAAAGGGAAGATGAAGGGCCTATTCCTCAGACTGTCGATGAATTTGAGCGCTGCACCGATCTGTTGCTGCGGGATAGAGTGACATACGGCCGCCTGATCGACGCTATCGAGATGACGGATGTGGTCATTATTCACGGTGACGGCTGCATGGTGGGTAACGGTGTGCTGCCCCGTTCGGAACTGTTTCTCAGTTACCTGATCAAGACACGCCTCGATAAGCCGGTGCTACTCATCAACCATACCACTGATTTCCATCATCCCGAGCTGAATCGAATGGCGGAAGCAGTGTATCCTCTTCTGGATGACGTCACCTATCGCGACCAAACTTCTGTGGAATTGTGCCGTGACCGTTGGGCGGGACGTTATGCTGCTGATACTGCTTTTCAGTTCAAACCAGCCGAACGCGATGCCTGGGCCGCACTGGCGGCGCGACCGACCTATTTCGACGTTTGGCCGGACGAAGCTGCTTTTGACCCGAGGCAACCGTATGTCTGTGTAGGCGGATCATCTATCTATTCCTTTGATCGCGGGCCTGATGACGTCATCGAAGACTTCATTATTCTGCTGTCCCATTTACAAAAGGTATATGCAGGCCAAATCATACTTACTGCGTCCGATATCAAAGACCAGATTATTTTCCGGCCGGTATCCGCCCGGCTCAACCTGCCGCTGGTGGGACTGACCGTTCCGGTGCAGCAGGCCGTTGACATCATTGGCAATGCTCAGGTGTATATCGGCGGACGATGGCATCCGAGTATTTTTGCACTGCGCGGTGGCACCCCTGTTATCCCGCTGGCCTCCAAGACCTTCAAAATGCAAGCACTCATCGCCATGGCCGGATTACCGACCGTCACCTTCAATGCGCTGGATCTCCCAGGAGAAAAAGAACATATTGCGCAGACGCTCACCGCCCTTGTCGCCCAAGGTGAGGAGCTGCGATCATCCTTGCGCCAGTGGGCGGAACAACAGGAAGTCAGCAGTTGGGATAATCTGACTTTCCTGAAAAACTGGCAGGAAGGAAAGGAAACGGGCAAAACTCCATGAACTTGTTTCTCTTAACCGCTCCTTATCAGATTTTGAACGCACTGGAAGCCATTCACCATTTCAAATTTACCGACAATCATCTATGGATCATTGATACCGGCCATTTCAATCGTGTTCAGTTTGAAAGTGTGATTGATCCGGCTGTCTGGCAATCGGTCCGATTCCATGATTTTCGCTACAAATTAACCCACCTTGATTTTGGTGAGAAATGGCCGGCCACCCTGTGGGAACGCGTTCTTGAGCTTTATCTGTTGTTTGATCAGTTCTGCAAACGGCAACGAGCCGATAGAATTACGAGTAGTTTTAACGGTAGAATCGACAATCTGATTTTGGGCAATTATCGACGGGACTATGACCGTCACATGCGACACATGGCCAACCGCTTGCACTTCGGTCATCTGTATTTGCTTGATGTCGGCACCGATACACTGCGGATTAGCCAGGATAGGAAACACGATCACCTTCCGCAAGATCTGCCAGATGAGGCCGCATCAGGGAGAACACTCAAACGGTTAAAGCTGGCCGTCAAGAGTGCTCTGTTTGCTTGGGATACCCACGGCGCGCCCGCATTGACTTTTTTTACCACCTACGACCTGACCCTGCACGGGCAGGATCGAGCGGTCCATAATGAATATACGTATTTGCAATCCGTGGTGGCCGGCGCCAAAATATCAAATAAGGTTATTTTTGTCGGTCAGCCATTGGTTGATCAACGATACATCACGCTTGAAAATTTCAGTCTATGCTTGAGTAAGATTAAAGATCATTTTGACGGTCAACAGATCGTCTATATTCCACACCCGCGCGAATCAGAAGAACAATTGCATGCTGTCCGGAAACTGGCAATAACAATAGAACGAATCACCGCTCCGTTTGAATATGCCGTTGCCTTCAGTGGTGAACGTCCCCGCTGTATTGCATCCTTTTTTTCCTCGGCGGTGGAAAATTGCGCTGCTATTTTTGGTGGTACGGTCATGGTCAAGGCTTTCCGTCTGCCGGCGCCCTTTTTGTTAAAGCAACGGGAAGAGGTTGCCAGGGTATACCGTCAGTTTGCGGAAAACCGGCATGTCCTTATCGATGTTCAAGATATCCCCTCCTAGTCCATGACGGATTGGAGGCTCGTTGAGTAAACGAGTCAAAGCAGAAGGAAATGAGGGTATGAATACCTATCCTTTGGTATCTGTTATTGTTTGCGCGTATAATGCCGAAAAATTTCTCGCCGAAACACTGCAAACCCTGATCGATCAGACATATCCCAAAGTCGAGATTGTGGTTGTAGATGACGGTTCAACCGATGGGACAAGCGCAATTATTCAAGGGTTTGGGGCGAAGTTAAGCAGTTTCTATCAGCCCAATGCTGGTCTCAGTGCTGCCCGAAATGCTGGAATCCAGAAGAGCACCGGCGATTTAATCTGTTTTTTTGACGCCGATGACCTCATGCCCCCCGATCGGTTGTCGGAGCAGGTCGATTTTCTCCGACGGCACCCTGGCATTCAAATGGTGATTTGCGATTACCGAAACTTTAGTGACCAAGGGCAAGATGCGCATACTCATTTTCAGACCTGTCCACTACTGCGGGAACAGTTGCAGGAAAAACCAGAGGTGGTACTGGAGGATGCTTGTGTCATTCTGGCGCAAGAGAATTTCGGTATTGCCGGGACTCCTTTGCTGATGCGATCCTTGCTGGACCATGTGCCGAGTTTTGAAAATGGTTTGCGGAGCAGCGAGGATTTTCATTTTTATTATCGTCTGGCACGCCATACTAAGGTGGGAGTTCTGAACAACGTCGGCATGCTGCGGCGTGTGCATGGCAATAACATGAGCAGCAACTGGAAACAAATGCTGCCTAATTGTATCCGCAGCTACAGCATGTTGAGGGACACGGAATCAAATCCCCAGGCCAGAGAATACCTCAACTCGCAAGTGGCCGGATTCTGGATGTCCTTGGCGAGAGCGGAGGCCAATCACCGCACTTATGGCCTTTCCCTGTATCACTATTGGATGGCGCTGGTTACCGATCAGAATGTATCGCAGTTGTATCATACAATATATGGTGTGACTCGCACCTTGGCCATCGCGTTAGGGGCACACCAGCCGGATATCATTGATCATTAAAAGGAATCGGAAAAGGACAATGCGAAAAATTCTCGTATTAATAAGTAATAAGAGCCAATACTAGGTGTATGGGACTCAGCGGATCCATATTTAAGCATACGGCTATCTACAGTGCAGCCACCGTTCTTGGACGTGTGGCCGGCTTCCTGATGCTGCCGTTTTATGCCCATATTTTTCAAGCGGAGGGATACGGGGTCATCGGCATGATCGATACCAGTCTGGGGATCCTTACCGTCTTGCTGACGGGTGGCTTCCAGACAGCCATCCTTCGCATCTATCACGAGCAGGAGGAGAACCGGAAAGGGATAGCACTCGGCACGGGCATGTGGCTGGTGTGGGGTATCGGCGGGGCACTTATCTTTCTTCCTCTCATTTTCAGTGCACCTCTCAGTCATTTTGTATTAGGCAATGCAGAATACTACCCGCTTTTTTGTCTGGCGTTGGTGACCTTTGTTATTGATGTGGCAGGGCAGAGCGCCAGTACGCTCCAGATTATCCGCCAGCAGTCCTTGCTATTTTCTTGTATAGGCCTTGTACGACTGATTCTCGGCCTCGGTCTTAATATTTGGCTGGTCGTTATCCTGCAGGTCGGTCTTGTTGGCGTTTTTATCTCTTCCTTTGTTGCAGCCCTGGTTGCTGCCGTTGCCTTTCATATCGTTGCCATACGTGAACACGGGTTTAGCTTCGATCGGAAAATTGCGGTTGATATGCTGCGGTTTCAGCTTCCTTTGTTGCCTGGTGAAATCATCTCGTTTCTGGGCCGTCAAACGGAGCGGATTCTGGTTCGGGTGCTTATCGGATTGGAAGGTATGGGGATTTTGGAGATGGCATATAAATTTCCGCCATTGCTGAATTTGTTTATCACCATTCCTTTTCAACGGGCCTGGCGTACCAAGAGTATCGAGATTGCCGCTCAAGAGGATGCGCCGCAGGTCATCAGTGAGATGTTCACCCGATATCTGTTCCTGATGGTATTCGCCGGACTGATGCTCGCTGTCACCATACGCAGTTTGCTGGAATTGATGACTCCTCCTGAGTTCTGGCCGGCAGCTCGAATTGCCCAGATTGAAATCCTTACCACCATTCTTAGTGGGAGTACAGGTTATCTAACCTTCGGGCTCGTGTATCACAAACGGACGGCGACCCTTTCCGTTGTTAAATCTGTTCTGACCCCCGTTAAAATGGCTTTGGGTTTTGCCATGATATCCTTTTGGGGGTTAGCAGGTGCAGCCTATTCGGCCCTGCTCGTCGAAGGCATCACTTTGGGCTGGATCGGATTAAGATCGCAAGGACTTTACAGGATACCACTGGAATACGGCAAGATAGTCGTTGTCCTTTTGGTCGGGATCCTGATTTATCTAGCTCTCGACGGTAACAGCTACACTCACTTTGGACCTGCCGGCTTCATCCGCAGAGAATTGCTTGCACCTCTGGTCATCTTTCTGCAGGGAATTTCGTCCGGCGAATGGAGGTTGCTCGAAAAAATTATACAGGTGCTTCAAGCCAAAGAAGGACAAGTGGTCTCACTTGGTTTGAATGCTCTTTTCAGTCTGTCGTTCTGGATTGTTTTTCCGTTTGTTTATCAGAGAACTATTAAGAATGCCGCTTCAGTGACACCCAAGACGGAGGGGAGAGGAGGTAATCGTTAAAATTATAGAAGGAGGCCATGATGTGCGGGTTAGTAGCCTTTTACCATAAACACGGTGGGGATGTGCGTGATACGGTTGCAACCCGAAATTTAGGCTTATTCTCTCAGGAGATGCTTGACACTCTTCGTATGCGTGGTCCTGATGAATGCAATGCGGTGTGGATGCAATCCGCCTTTTTGGGACACACGCGCTTGAGCATTATAGATCTTCAAACGGGTTCACAGCCGATTTACAATGAAGACAAGACGATAGCTGTTCTGCTTAATGGGGAAATATACAATTTTCAGGAGTTGCGAGCAGATTTAAAAACGAGGGGGCACCGCTTTCAAAGCACC
The DNA here is from genome assembly GCA_041622895.1 of Desulfobulbus sp. GTDB lineage: Bacteria > Desulfobacterota > Desulfobulbia > Desulfobulbales > Desulfobulbaceae > Desulfobulbus. Next base: position 18,282 of record JBFJXW010000037.1, read on the forward strand.
TCGGACACAGAGGTGATTGTTCACCTGTACGAAGAATGCGGCGAAGAGGTTTTCTCGAAACTCAATGGCATGTTTGCCATCGTTATTTACGATACGCGCACTAATACGTTCATTGCCGCCAGGGATAGAGCAGGAGAGAAACCCCTCGTTTACTGGGAATCCCCCGAGTTGGTTGCTGTTGCTTCAGAGATCAAGACGCTCTTGAAGATTCCAGGCATTTCCCGTGAACTGGATGGCAATGCCCTGGCGCTCTATCTCAACAGCATGTATGTCCCCGCTCCGGCCAGTATTTTCGCTGATATCCATAAACTGCCGCCAGCACATTTCATGAAATGTGTGAACGGAAAGGTACGTATTCATAAATATTGGGACCCTCGGCAGACCATTAAGTGGGGATGGCGGGAGAACGATATTCTGGAGCAGTTTCTGGGTATTTTTGAGGATTCAGTAAAGATCCGCACGTATTCCGACGTTCCGCTGGGCGTCTTTCTTTCGGGGGGTATTGATTCGAGCGCGGTAACGGCATTCATGGCTCGCAAGGTCGGGCAGCCTGTTAAGACTTTTTCTGTGGGGTTTACTCAAGAAATCGATGAGCGCCCCTTTGCAAGAATGGTTGCTGAAAGGTATCGGACTGACCACACAGAAATCCTCATCAACGACAGGGTCGAGGATGTGGTTGAGCACGTAATCGGATACTTTGATGAGCCATTCGGCGACTCGTCCGCCATACCAACCTATCTCATATCGCGTGAGGCAAGAAAACACGTTAAGGTTATTATGACCGGAGATGGTGGGGATGAACTCTTCGCCGGCTACGGTTCCTACCTGAACCAGAAGTACCAAACAGGAAACAGAATAAGCACTAAATTATACAAGACGATTAATCAACTGACTTTGCGCCTCTTCGGGCATGGTCTTTTTGAGGGTGTATACCCCCGACGAGTAGACAGCCTGCGGGCACTCCAGCACTGGCACGGGGTTCGAACGATTTTTACGGATCAGGAAGTATCAAAAATATTGGCAAAAGAAAATTTGAGCAGTTGGAATTTTTTTCAGAATAATCAGTGGCTTCAGGTGCACGGTGCCGACGCACTTACCACCTCCTATGCCTTTGATATGAATTATTATCTACCTGATGATTTGTTGAAAAAAGTTGATATGGCTTCCATGCTGTGCAGTCTTGAGTGCCGTGCTCCATTTTTAGATCACCGGTTGATAGAATTTTCTTTGCAGATTCCGCCGAATCTCAAGGTGAAGGATGATTGCCTCAAGTACCTTTTAAAGCAGAGTTTGAAGGATTTTCTGCCCAATGAAGTACTCTATAGGCCAAAGGTAGGTTTTGGGGCACCGGTGGAATCGTGGCTTCAGAACCATTTAAAAGAAATGACTCTGAGTTTGCTTGGCCGGGGGAGTGCGAAAATAGAAACCGTCATTGCCCCTGATATCGTCCAGGGGATTGTGGATGCGTTTTATAGAAAAGATTCGCAAAATGACTATAGAGTTCCTTTCAAAGTATGGCTTCTGCTTGTCCTAGAAATATGGATGAGGAAATATCTCTGAGGGTTTAATGATGGTGCCTGCAACAGTCAGCGTGGTTATTACTTGCTACAACTACGGCAGATATCTATCTGGGGCCATCGGCTCTGTTCTCGAACAAACATATTCAGATTTTGAAATCATTGTAGTTGATGATGGTTCAACGGATGATACGGAACAGGTTGTTCGTCAATTTTTAGATAATCCCCGTATACGATATATTCGTCAGGAGAATGCAGGACAGGCGAATGCCAAAAATACCGGAATAAAAAATTCTTCAGGAACATTTATCGCGTTCCTGGATGCCGATGACCGCTGGTGTCCCGAAAAGCTTGAGAAACAAATGAGCTGTTTTGTAAACAGGGAAGTCGGAGTGGTGTACTGCAGGGCCAAATATCTCGATGAGGAGGATAAAGAGTTTTTTTATACAACAGTGAGTCCCTATCTGCAGCCGAGGCGCGGCAAGGTGACTACATGGCTTTTTCTCGATAACTTTGTGCAGTTTTCTTCTTCGGTGGTCCGGAAGGAGTGTTTTGAAAAATTTGGTGTCTTTGATGAAACCTTGGGGATGGGGATAGACTGGGACTTGTGGTTGCGAATATCCACCGGATATACCTTCGATTTTGTGGATGAACCCCTGTTCTATTACCGTGTGGGGCATTCCGGACAAATGTCAAAAAATGTTGAGGTCAGGCAACACTGTTCCGATCGCATCATGAAGCAATTTTTAACAAATTATCCAAATGCGGTGGATGAGAAAACCCGTCGCGAAGCCTATTACACCACCTTTTGTAACCGGGGAAATCATTATCGTTCTATCGACAGAAAAAAATCATACACCTTTTTTCTGAGAGCAATCCGAATCGTTCCTTTCAATAAAGAGGCCTATAAAGGAATACTTAAGAATCTGATTCGTTACGATTTAGACGTACATGATTTTACCCCACCGAGGAAAGGGGCTGACATGACGTTGCAGCAATATCTGTATGTTGTCGCGAGCGATCTGTATAGATATTGTGCGGGAAAATCGCTTTCGGCCTTTTTGAAGAGCTATTTGATCATTCCTGGTTTCAAATTCGGCTTTTGGCTGAGAACAGCCCGATATCTCAAAGGAAAATCGCTTCTGTTCCCTTTGTATGTTTTTGCCAGATTTCGATTGCGGAGGCTTCGTTTCAAATATGGGATCTCAATTCCTTATAGTACGCAGATCGATAGCGGGCTTTATATTGGCCATAGCGGTGGGATCGTCGCCAGTGCAGATGCTGTCATCGGGAAAAATTGCAACATAAACCACGGGGTAACTGTGGGGATAACCTACGGTGGAAAGTATCCTGGTGCACCGGTGATCGGTGACAATGTCTATATTGGACCAGGGGCCTTTGTCATTGGAGGGATTGAGATCGGGAACAATGTCGCTATTGGTGCCAATACTGTAGTCAATAAGCCGATTCCCGATGATGCTGTTGTTGTTGGTCTGTCTGGACAAATCAAATCCTACAAAGGTTCCGGCGCTTACATCGTCAATACGGAATATTGAAAAATTGCCACAGCTTTTGTCTGTATTGTTGTCATGATTGATAACATTGATGAAATGAGGCGCGTCAGGCAGAGAACGTATCGGCCCCGGTGACTCCATTAACGCGGGAAGCTGATTTTTTTTGCTGATGTCAATCAATTCGATTGCAATTGTACACAGACCGTTACCTGTAATGGGGACAATTATTATCCATCCATTGTTATCAGCTATCTGAATACAATAAACGGGATATAAAAAAAGATAGCTATGACATGTGTCACGCATAAGTAAAACGATAGCCAGCCATATGTTGCGGAGCTAGGGGTCGCATTAACTGCTGGTTTTAAATTTATGAAATGGTCACAGTTGCTTCGATGTTGAAGTCGTAACTTCATCAATACGACGTTCTTATTGTAATTTTTGAGTTTTAAGAGAATCTGGAGAAATTTATTTAAAGTTTGGGCAATAGTAACCTGGGTCAAGTTTTATAAAAGAAATTACGATACTCTAGGCTCTAAACAGGAGAGCAGAATAATGGAGACATCCCTCCTAATCCGAGAGGAAGAATTTGCTGCCATGGAGCAAGAGTGGAACACGTTGCTCTGTAGCTCTGCCGCAAATACTCCCTTTCTGACCCACCAGTGGCTATACAGTTGGTGGCAGGCCTTTGGTACTGGATCAGAGCTTTATATCATACTTTGCTATGGATATATTGACGGAATCAGAACGTTGGTTGCAATATTTCCAGCCTATATCACAAAGCCTTATTTATTTCCTATCCGGCGTTTGCGACTTCTCGGCAGCGAGGTTGTTACATCAGATTTCCTGGATGTAATTGTGGCCAGAGGGTGGGAGGATGAAGTCCTCGCCGCTCTGCAAAAGAGGTGTTGCAACAGGGGGAATGTTCACCTTGCCGAGTTAACGGATTTAAGAGCGGAGTCCCCTTTTGTGGGGTCAGTGAAATCTGGTCTAAGGTCTGGTTGTTCTCTTCAGGATTGGCCAGTAGAAAAAATTTGTCCATATATAGCATTACCGGAAACTTCAGAACAGTACTTTTCAGATCTGAGTCGAAGTGTACGAAAGAATTTTCAATATTACCGCCGCAAGCTTGAGAAACAGGGGTGCTTCCTTGAAATCATCCAAAGAAAAGAAGAGCTGGAACAGGGAATGGCCGATTTTTCCCGTTTGCATCTTTCTCGCCGTAGCCAGAAAGGAGATCTCGGTATATTTGCCAGTGAAGCACAAAAAAAATTTTATTCCGACATTGTTAAACGTTTTTTCCAGGCAGGATGGCTTGAGTTGGCATTTCTTAATATTGATGGAAAAAGGGTAGCGGGGGTTTGTCAGTTCAATTATGACGATGCTATTTATTATTACCAGACCGGTTACGATGTTGCTTGGGAGAAGAGTAGTGTCGGTTTTGTATTAAATGGATTGTTAATTGAACGGGCTATTGTTCAAGGAAAGACGTCTTATGAATTTTTGCGTGGTGAAGAGGGGTACAAAAGTCGACTTGGTGCTGTCCAGCAAAGGAAACTCCGGGATGTGTATCTAACAAACGGAAATTATTACGGTACAGTATATATGGCTTCCAAACATGTGAATCGTGCCGTCCGCGCTACAGCCAAATATGTTCTCAAGTGTATGGTTAATGCTCGGGTAGCAAAAAAAGGAGGCTGATACATGCCAGTAGCGGTGCTTTGCTATCATGACCTGGCTTGGCCAAAAGAACGCTATTCTTGGCTCAAGATAGATGTGGAGCGATTCGAACGTCATATCATCCTTTTTAAAAAAATAGCTAGGTTTATCCGTCCAGATGAGTTGATGGAACCTGAGTTGTTACCCAAAAATAGGCTGCACTTGCTACTGACTTTTGATGACGGGTTAGTCAATAATTACAAGTTGGGGCTACCTGTTCTTAAGCGGCATGATGTTCCTGCGTTATTTTTTCTTTCCACTTGGCACATGGAAAGCGGAGAACCATTCTGGTTTAATCGTCTCGTTCGAGGGATCCATCAGGCTAACCTCCAAGAATTAGACCTGCGTCAGTTGGGGTTGCGGCAGTATTCTTTTAACTTGTCAGATGATGAGAAACGGTGGAACGGAATTCAGCTATTGCTTGAAGATGTTAAAAAAATCGATACTAAACAAGACGGAGAAATTATTAATAGCATTCTGTCTGTGATGGGAAAAGGCGGAGATCGTTTCATGAAGTGCCACGAAGACGATCGACCTCTCAATCGAGACGAGGTTCTGGCCATGCGTGACAGCGGCATGTGTTGGTTTGGTTCTCATTCGCATCACCATATTCTCCTCCCGAGATTAGATGATGATTTGTTGATGAGAGAACTGCGACAATCTCGGACTATCTTGGAAGATTTGCTAGGGGTTCCTGTGGTACACATTTCCTATCCAAATGGTGATGCTGATGAGCGAGTTAGAGAGGCCTGTCGAAAAGCAGGATTCTGTTTTGGATACACCGTTGCACCAGGGAAAATTGGCGTTGCTCCCGATTTGTTCCAGATACCGCGCATCATGATAGGTGGATTTGATAATTCATGGCGTCTGGCTCGGGCAGTATTGCGAAGTCTTCTTTAGTGTAAGGTTGTGCCACTGAATGGTATCATTTTAAGGAAATGAATATGGTTAAAGATCGATGGTAAACGTCCTCTACATAATCCAATATTTGGGACATGGAGGCACTGAAAGACAGCTGGTCGAGTTGATGCTGGGGTTGGACAAGAGTCGTTTTTGTCCTCATATTTGTACACTGACCC
>JBFJXW010000038.1:0-23891 GCA_041622895.1 Desulfobulbus sp.
GTGGCACGAAGCAAGGTGATGCACGATGTGTTTGACCTGGCAGCTAAGGTAGCACCGCACCGGACCACGGTACTGGTTACCGGAGAGAGCGGCACGGGAAAGGAACTGGTTGCTCAGGGTATTCACCAGTTGAGCGGCCGCGGCAACAAGGATTTTGTTGCCATCAATTGCGGCGGTCTGCCTGAAAACCTGATTGAAAGCGAGCTGTTCGGCTACAAAAAGGGAGCCTTTACCGGAGCGGACACCAATAAAAATGGTCTTTTTTATGAAGCTGATGGCGGCACGCTCTTTCTCGATGAAATCGGTGAACTCCCCATAGCGCTGCAGGTGAAACTGTTGCGGGTTTTGCAGGAAGGGGAGATCCAGCCGATCGGCGCTGCCAAGCCGCAAAAGGTCGATGTTCGGGTTATTGCCGCCACGGCGCGTAATCTTTCCGATGAAATGCGACGGGGGGTGTTTCGTAAGGATCTGTACTATCGGCTGAATGTGGTTCATGTCCATCTGCCGCCGTTGCGCGAACGCATCGGGGATATCCCCTTGCTCAGCGAATATTTTCTTAAACGGTATGTGCGACGTCTTGATTCTCCGGTTACCGGGATTGCGCCATCAACCATGGCGCTGTTGCTGCATCATGCCTGGCCGGGCAATGTGCGCGAACTGGAAAATGTGATGGAGCGGGCGGTGGTGCTGGCCGAGAAAAAGGTAATCCTGCCTGAAAATCTCCCCCCTGCGTTCGGTGTGCAGAACGGCAGCCGACGACTTGACGACATCTTTGGCGGTTTTTCTATCAAGCAGGCGCAGAAGATAATGGAAACATCCTTGATCAGGCGCGCTCTGCAGGCCACCGGCGGCAATAAATCCAAAGCAGCTGAACTGCTCGAAATCAGCTATCCCTCGTTGCTCAACAAGATCAAAGAATACGAAATCGGCAACAACTGAACACGAGTTGCACAACGGTTGCCCGGATTTTGTTGCGTCAGGAAAAGGCCATTTTGTGGTTGTAAAACTTTTTTATCTGTGACAGCCTTATTGTAAACAAATTTTATATATTTAATCTTGCAAAGGGTCAGTAGACTGTCTTTTGAAATGGTGCTATGCGGTCTATTAATATGAATTGATTTGGTTTTTGTACTTCACCGCCGAGGGCGGTTCAGTTCTTGCTAGATTGAAGTAGCATTTGGTTTCGTTGAGCATGTTCAGTGGAGGGTAGCAACGCAATGATACTGAGAAAAAATAACAAAGGATTCTCGCTTCCCGAGGTCATGACCGTGGTCGCTATCATTGGAGTAATGAGCTCCATCGCCATGCCGCCAATGTTTTCGTGGCTGGGTAACAAAGGCGTACAAAGTGCTTCGAGGGATTTGTATTCCCATATGCGCAAGGCACAATCCGTGGCGGTCATGAGGAATAGAAACTGCGCGATTACGTTTAACGAGACGGTTAACGGGGTGACCTATGATTACGTCGTCTATGTAGATGAAAATAAAAACTTTTCCTACGATGCAGGGGAAACGGTGATAGCGCAAGTGCTGTGGTCGCAATACAGGAATGCGCAATTGGCTAATGTAAACTTTACAGCCAATGGGGGTGGCGATGCTACCATTGCTTTTCGGCCGAATCTCATCCCGGCTGATTACGACGGAGGAATTGCCAACGGCACCGTGAAGTTAAAAAATTCCGGTTCCCTGCAATTCGATGTCGTGGTCAGTGCCAGTGGTAATGTTTCGTTGCGAAAACAATAAGATCGAGAAGGTTCCGTGAATTATTTTTTCAAGAAAACTATGAAATCCTCAGAGAGCGGATTCACGCTGGTTGAATTAATGATTGCCATGGCAATGGCCGGTATTGTCACCGGTGTCATTTATTCTGCCTACAATATTCAGACAAAGATCTATTCTGAACAGGATAAAGCCGCTGAAATGCAGCAGAATATACGGGCGGGGGTTGCCTATTTACAACGGGAAGCGCGCATGGCCGGCTATAACCCTCAGGATGCGAAAGACGCCTCTTGTAATAAACCCGGGTCACCTGGTGCAGTGGCTCCGGGCATCCATACGGCGACAGCAACGACCTTCGGTTTTTCCATGGATCTTGATGGGGATGGTAAATGTACAACGGACAGTGAAAATGTGACCTATGCGCTCTATACCGATGGTGATGGAACGCAAAAACTCGGACGCGACGATAATACCGACGCCCAGGCGCAGCAGCCAATAGCCGAACATATCAGCAACGTTGATTTTGTTTATATCTTTTTGCCGCCTCCGGTTGGCACACCCGCACCTAGCCCGACTTCAACTCCCACTGCCACGCAAATACCGGATATTGTATCCGTGCAAGTATCGCTATTGGCGCAGGCGAAAGAAAAGGATCGAAAAGCCTCAACAAGTGCATCTTTTACCGTGCCCCTCCCCGATGCCTGGGGGGTGTCGAACGCAGGGGGAACTGTCTGGGGGCCGTTTACTGATAGCGTCGGTCGGCGTCTGCTCACCACCACCATCAACTGTCGCAATATGGGGTTAGAGTAATGAAAATATTGCGGGAGGATACAGGGTTTACCTTGTTGGAGGTGGTCACCGCCCTGGCCATTTTCTCTATTGGGATTGTCGCCCTTTACGGTATCCAGACGATGACCATTTCCCAGAATTATAAAGCCAACCGAATCATCACCGCCGATACTTGGGCTTCAGAAAAAATAGAGGATTTTATCGCCCTTGATTATGGGGATGTGGCTGACGGTAATGAAATTTCCCCCGACGGTGTCTACACAGTGACTTGGACGGTGATTGAGGATGTACCGCTGCCTAACACTAAAACCATACGAGTTGTCGTGACCACGCAACGGAAAGGAACGGGCAGTCTGGTGGATCTGGAATACATCAAACATAAGGGCTGATAAGATACCTGTTATGAAACGATCACAACACATTATACAAAGCGAGGATGGCTTTGCCCTGGTTGTCGCCTTGATGGTCATGGTCATACTCTCCCTTATCGGTATTGCCGGACTCAACACCTCCATCTTTGAGCAGCAGATAGCGGGTAATGACTGGAATTCCAAGCGATCTTTTTATAGAGCTGATGGTGGGCTCTCTATTGGGAGTGAAGTACTCGAACAGAATTTTGCTTGCATAGATGGATTTAATAACGGGTCGGGGACGCAGTTTGTGCTTGAGGGGACAGTTGCTGTTAAGGAACGGAACGGAAACGATATGAAAATCTGGGCCAATGCCATGATGAATGACAGTGCGATTGTAGCCAAACTCGATAATCCTACCGCAGATTACGATGTTGCATTTCCCTCGGATGCTGGTGGCGTCCTTCCCAGCAAGAATGTCGGCTACCTGTATTTTGGTGGCGAAACGAGTTTGATCAGCGGTGCGGCACTGTCAATGGCCGCCGGATATGAGGGGAAAGGGAAATCCGCAGCGCAGGGCGGGATTGCCAAAAATTTTGATATTTATTCGCAGTTCATTGGGCCAAAGGGCAGTGAATCGATCGTAGCCACCACCTGGAGGCACATGGTTGGTACCGAAGGAAGCTGTCATTATTAATGCAATTATGTGGTAGTGGGTTGTTTCTTGTGCAGTTCGCTAAAAGTATATGTTCTGCAATGTCTCGACCCGGTGGTTCATCAGTTGTCCGTTTTCTTTCTGAGGTGGGTGTTATATGCAACGACATATTTTTTCCGTGATAGGCAGAAACCTGGTGGCCATGCTGACGTTGGTCTGTTCCGCTGGGATTTCTTATGGCGTCGACAACACGGTTTGCAGCGCTGGGCTGGGGGAGCCGCCCTTTCTCTCCTACGGTGTGGATGCCAATCTGCTGTTACTGATCGACAACTCCGGCAGCATGCTGGACATGGCCTATGTGGATGAGAATAAACAGTGTTTTGATAAGACCTTCGATTCATCACAGTCCTATGCCGGTAATTTTAATCGACTGATCCCGGTCGATTTACCAGCAGAACCCACAGAAACCGCATGGTACAAATGGGTAGACGGTATTGCTTCATGGCAGCATGCTACGTATTCAGTAGGAGATTTGGTTGCAGCGAACGGCCAGATTTACCGCGCCGTTTCAGTCAGCGGATCTCCGTCTACCGGTGACAACATTTATGAGGATACTGCCGTTAATTGGGAGCGGCTGCTCCAGCCAACCTGGCGGGCGGGGACCACTTATAGAAAAGGTGCTATAGTGGCCGGGCCGGCAACCGATTATCTTTATCATGCTACGATTCCAATCAGCTATAGTACCATATCGCCTGATGTTTGGTGGAATACAGATTGGAAGATCATAACGACGTGGACTGCGAAATATTATGCAAAGGGCACGTATGTCCTCTGGAAAAATATCATTTATCGCTCGACCACAGCAGGGACTTCCAACGGTGATTCACCGCTCGATGATAGCGGGGTGCGTTGGGAGGTGATTGACCCTCTCGGATGGATAGCAACTGATGCCGACGATGTGAATCAAAGTGTTACATACAATGCTGGCGAAATTGTCACGTACCGTGGGATGGTATACCAGGCCAAACAAACTCATACCGTTGCCTCAAATGTCCAGACTCTCTATGAAGATTCTTTTTCTACGAACTGGAAGCGTATCGATGAAGGTCATTTTGAGATGATTACTGCCGCCAGCGCGGCAACGCAGTGCTCGAAGAGTGCTTCAGATGCGTATTATTCAAATGATTTTTGCGCTCAGATCGATACGGTGAGCAACCCCAACCGTATGACTACTTTTGTTGCAACCGGTAATATGCTCAACTGGTTGATGTCGTCCAAGTTTGATATCCAGAAAAACATTCTCACCGGCGGAAAATATAACAGTAATGAACAATTACTCATTTCTGAGAGCCGTGGTTGCTCCGGGTCTCGTTTTGTCAAGGAAATTACCTTGACCAAACCATTGAATTATAAATTGACCATGGCGGTGCGCGGGCCCAAAAATGAAGGGGAATCCATGCGCGACGACCGTGTGGATAGTTTCGACGATACGGCCAGGGTGGAAATACTCGGCGTTACCAGTGTCGGTTATGATGCTGATGGACAATGCCAGGCGGTTATTGAAAAATATGAAGCGACAGGGGAAATAGCCCAGGGCGATCAGAGCCTGGTGTATGGGTGTCTGACCAAAATCGGTGATTCAACGTCCAGCCACCCGGCTTTGAACCATGCGATGCAATATTGCTGGATGGATAAGACCAGAAACCTGACAACGGTCATCAAGGATTGCTCTGACTTGTATGATTCAGGGACACTGCCAAGTGAACTGAATGACCAATCCGGACTCACCGCCTATCAATGTTACGGGATGCATAATGCCTCTAAGCTCCACACTCAGAGGACCGGATACATGGGGAGGTGTTGGGCTACACCCGGCTGTAGTTCTGCCTATATAAACACCCCAGCTACAGCCAGTTATGACAAATTGGGTTGGAAGTGGTCCTCGGGTGGGGTGACTTTTTTGAATCAGTCTGGTGTGAGTTATACGCAATACTGCTCCAAGTTTGCAGGTGGAACATGCAAAGAGTGGAGTCCGTATACTGTTGACTTGACGGGACAGCCTTGCACGCCAACTTCCGGTTCGTGGTCTTCGGACATTGATGGCACACCAGGAATTTCATCTGGGGGTGATACTGTTTCTCCCGCATTTCCTGCTGGTTACAAGATACCAAATAATTATTACGGATTAAATGACGAGCAGTCTCTTTCTTGTGTCTATTGGGCAATGGAAGATTTCTGTTCGAGTTTAACTACTCCACAGGTAATAGATCCTTCGGATCAGGGGGTAGCTACCATTGACAATCCTTCCGCGAGCATCCCTGCGCAACTGATTGACATGTCGGTGTTAGTTCAGCTTGGAGTCGATGTTCCTCTCAAGGTAATGAAAGGGTATACACAACAAGTAACCCAACCATCTGGTATTCTACAAGATAACGCCGATAATCTTCGTGTAGGCGCCATGGCTTTCAATAAGGTTGGTTCCGCTGAAGAATGCGCACAAGCCAGCACAAGCGACAGTATCGAGCAATATTGCCTGGAGGGTAACAAAGACGGAGCTCGGGTGATCTCGCCGGTTCGTTCTGGCACGTGGAAGTATGGAAATGGGGACCGCCATGTCGATATCGTGGCAGATGCAGTCAATCAGGTGCAGGCCATAGCATGGACCCCGTTGGCCGAGGCCATGTATAACGCTATTGGCTATTATACGCAGAACAGGAATCTTCGGCTTAGTGGTGTCAACGACCCCAGCGATTTTCAAACCGACGAAGATGTGGTTTCGGCTTGGCATAATAACAAAGCTTATCTGACCGGCACATATGTTATTGATGCTGTCTCCAATAAGGTCTGGCAAGCGGTAAGCAGCGGTACATCGAGCGGTTCCAGGCTGGAGTACGACACGGGAGTGCAATGGACTGCGATTGGACCGTACAGCGGTATCTGGAGCAATGGCACGAATTATAGCGCCAACGATATTGTACGATATACCTATTCCTATACCTCAGAGACAACAGGGACGACTGTCAGTAAAACGCGATTGTATATCGCTGCGGGCAGCGGCACGGCCCAACTTGATGCCGAAGCTATCAGTAGCGGCAAACATTTCGGACCGCTTTCCGATAAAGGTATTTATTGGGAGCCGTTGATTGATCCGGTATTGTATTCCTGCCAGCAGAATCATATCCTCGTGATCACCGAAGGTTCTTCCACCGCGGATATCAATAGTCAGGTCAAAGCATTCATTGATACTAACACCTCCAAAGGCATTACAGACCCGACAAACAGTACCGAAGGGGAGTGTACTGCTACAGGCCTGGAAGGCAGTACCTATCTCGATGATCTTACCTATTTCGGTCAGTCTGTAAGCCATTCGGTATTGTATCCAGCCGGTAACGAGGCGTTGCCGTTGTCCGATTACCCCTATGATTTGGCCGAAAAAAATAAATTGACAACGCACTTTGTTATTACCGGTTCTTCAAGTGAACCGACTAATACAACGAATGAATGTGACCCTGTTGTTCTCATGCGGAATGCCGCCGCTAACGGCGGCACAGAAACGCCACTCTATGGTGAGAGTCCAGAAAAACTCGAAGGAGCTTTGATGGAGATCTTCAATGAACTCAGGCAAAGGGCTTCAGCCGGTTCCGCAGCGTCGGTTATCTCCTCAGCCAGAAGTGGTGAGGGAGCTATTTATCAGGCGATATTCTGGCCGGAACTTGTTCGCTATGATACGGACGGAAAAGAATATTCGGTTGCTTGGGCCGGGGATGTGCATGGCCTGTTTCTTGATGATAACGGCTATATGTACGAAGACACCGATCAAGACCGTCAGTACAAGGTAGGGGTCGACAAACGTGTGATCGTGTATTTCGATGAGGATACGAAAAAAACTCGGGCTTGCTATGACGCATCTATTACGCTGAGTGGGAACTGTCCCAGCGCCAGTGTGGCAGAACTCGAAAATGTCAACTTCCTCTGGTCCGCTAGTGATTGGCTGTCAGATTACCCGATCAGCAGCACTACGGGAAAACATGTTCCTGACACGCTGAATACATTAACCAATAGAACAACCTATAAGTCGAGTGAGCGGGGCCGATACATCTACACCTGGAACGATGATGGTGACGGAGATGTTGAAGCAGGGGAATATGTGCCTTTTGAAGAGTCAGGGGCGGATTGGGATGCTTTGGCTTGGCAGTTCAATGCTGCTGATGGTGCAGAGGTAAAGAAAATTATCAGGTGGTTACGCGGTTCAAACGAAAGCTCTTATCGGAGTCGTCAGAGCGTCGTCAAAGTTTCCGGCCTCGACGTTCCCTTTACCTGGCGATTGGGAGATATCATTCATTCAACCCCGCAAACAGTAACCTCTCCTTCGGAAGGGTATCATCTTATCTATAATGATCAAACGTACACCTCCTTTGTATCCAAATACAAATCACGGCGGCATGTAGTCTATTTCGGCGCCAACGATGGTATGTTGCATGCTGTTAATGCAGGTTTCTACAGCGATATTGAGAAGAAATTCTGCCTCAACGGTGTTGCAGCCAATGGCAGTTGTTTAGCGGGTGAAAGTAACCAGCCGGCTTTGGGTGCTGAATTGTGGGCATACGTGCCGTATAATCTGCATCCTCATCTCAAGTGCCTGACTGACGAAAATTATAAACACAAATACTATGTTGATCTCAAACCCAGAGTGTTTGATGTAAAGGTATTTACACCGGACAGCGATCATCCTAATGGTTGGGGAACTATTTTGGTGAGCGGAATGCGCTTCGGCGGTGCTCCGGTGACGATGAAAAAAGGAGTGGCGGGGCCTGATGGAATTCTGGGAACAGCTGATGATTCTTACATCACGTATCCGTTCGTTTCGTCTTATTCCATTTTTGACATCACCAATCCTGAAAAACCACCGGTACTGCTGGGGGAAATGACTCGAGCAAACGATGGCTCAAGTGTCGATCTCGGCTACTCAACGGTTATCCCAACGATGGTTATTGCCAAGAATGATACCAACAATAAATGGTATCTGGTGTTCGGCAGCGGGCCGCATGGTGCTGATGCTTTGAAAGGAGTGAGTGATCAACAAGCAAAGGTGAGTGTTATTTCTCTTAATGATTTGGTCGCTAACAAGGTTATGCGTATTCCTTCAACGGAGTTATCTTCCAAAACATTTACGTTGGGTGCGGATTCGTTTGTGTCCGATCCGATCACCATCGATTTTGACATCAATCCGAGCGCTAGTGGTCAATATGCCTCGGATGCGGTTTATTTCGGCACGGTGGAGGGCAACTTCGGTACGTGTGCCAATGGGAAAATGTGTTGGCAGGGAGGGGGGCATCTCTACCGCATGGTGATGAATAGCGGTGGGCATAGCATTGGAATTGATGACATCGTGGATCCAAACTCGTGGGCGATCGCTCCGCTAATTGACCTGAGCACCAGCGCCAAGACAGGTGCGGGATATGGTCAACCGATTACCGCTGCACCTTCTGTGGGTACAGATGGCTATAATTACTGGGTTTATTTCGGTACCGGTCGTTTTTTTGATGCGGATGATAAAGCCGACTCAACGCAGCAGAGTTACTATGGTATCAAAGAGCCGATGGTCATGAAAACGGATACCGATGGGACCACTCGGAAGATGTTTACGTGGAATGAGGTGGCTATTTCCGGAACATTGGATGCTACAAACGGGGTTAAAGGTAAGTTACAGAAAGTTGATAAGATAAAGGTGGTGGGCAGCAGAACCAGTACCACACCGATTGTCTGCAACGACACCAGCGGCAACTGTCCCCCATCCGCTGTCAGTACATTCGGCGAATTGGAAGCTTATATCGCTGGCAGCGGCGATTGCACTAGCAGTTCGTATAATAATTGCGTCGATGGCTGGTATAAATGGTTTTCTCCATATGAGAACCGTGAGCGGAATATCGGCCAGGCCACCTTGCTTGGCGGATTGGTAACGTTCACCACGTATCAGCCTTATAACGATGTCTGCCAGGCAGAGGGCAATTCTTATTTGTATGCCGTATACTACAAGACAGGAACTTCGTGGTACGAGAATGTGTTCGGCGGATCGTACGGGATTGAAGATGGGTATATACTTAATAAACTCAATCTTGGACGGGGGTTGACAACCACACCGAGCCTTTTTGTCGGCAGCGGGGATGCTAGTGGTAAGATAAAAGCGTTCGTCCAGACCAGTACGGGTGCAATCAGAGAAATTACCCAGGAGAATGTTCCTGTGCCGGATTATAAGAGCGGCCGAATGCGGTGGAGGGAGTACCAGCGACCTTGACCGGTATTAACGATCGCCGGCATACCATGATGATTGGACGCTTTTTGCAGCATCTTGATCATATGCCAGGCCTCAAGGGTGATCGTTAGCTTTACGGCTAAAAACCTTGCCGCTGTCCCAATGGACAACGGCGGCAAGGCAAATGAACTTTGGCTGTGAAGATGACTAGTGCACCCCGTGTTCCGGTCTGGGGTAACCCGGCTGATAATATTACGCCCCGTAATTGACAGAACGTTTCATGCTGATGCCGAAACTTTCGGTATGATGTTGAAGGTCGGTTTAATAGTTGTTTCGGCAAAGGCCCTTCAGGTGGGGCTGCCGGTTGATACGAAGTGCATGAACACGATCGAATATTGATTTGCACTCAGTACTCCCCGCCTTGGTGAACGCACATTCCAATAAAATATTTTCCAATGTCAATAGATCATATTTGGAGTGCAAGACCCTCAAGGCAACCGCAGCCATGGCCACTGTGATTTTTCAAGCCCAGTGGCACCTGCAATGTGCGAGTTGCTGTTCCCGCCCTTATTAGACGGGGATACGCTGTAAACTGCTGTGCCACTTTCCAACCAGCTTCTTGTATCAAAGCATGGGGCTGCCCAGGTCCTTTTAATTGTAAACATTCACTGAATGTTTTTGTCTTGTTCCTTTCGCCAATTTCAGCTAAGGCGAAATATGCATGACCTTCATTGAGCCTTGTCGGCAGCAGATTTTTTTACAGAAAGGATGGGCCAAATTTCCAGAACCTTTTTTTGTTTTGTTAACTTTTTTTACAATATAGCTTTTTTATAAAAAAAATTAATAAAATATTTTCTCGTTGGTTTGCTGGTTTTTTGTTTTTTTTCTGCTTTGTTTCGTTTGTTTATTGTATATCAATAGATTTAAAGCATTCTGGCGGCCCATCTGATTTTGGGACCGGATCTTGTATGTCGATTTCTGGAGCGTTCCCTATGATACAGAGACACACATGGCTTGGAAAAACCCAGCACGGGTTCACCTTAATGGAGGTAATGGTGGTGGTTGCTATCGTCGGTCTCATGGCCGCCATTGCAATTCCCAATTATCTAAGTTGGAAACCAGGGTATACATTTCGCGGAGCGGTTTCCAGAATATCAAGCGACCTCAATAAAGCAAAAATGCGGGCTCTGGAAATCAGAAGAGAGTGCCAAGTTATGTTTTGCGGAACTTCGTACTATATTATTGATGGCGATCAAGCCATGAATTCCAATTGGGATGTTCCCGGCATAGGCACCCAGCCAAACTGTCCAATGCCTGCTGCAGAGCAGGCAGCGTTCGCAGCCGTAGGGCGTCAGGTCTCCACCCATTCCCTCACTGATTACAACCAAGTTACCGTGACTGCTGCCCCCGCTAAGCCTACTTTTTCTCCCCGAGGAGTGGTAACGACTCCAGGCACTGTAACGGTTCAGCATGCAAGTATGCCAACAAAGACTGCCGATATAATAACCAGTATATCCGGAAGGATCACGGTGGATTGGAAATGAAAGGAAAAGTCTATCAACAGGGGTTCACTCTGGTCGAATTGTTGATTGCCATGGTGATTCTGGGCGTTGTCCTCACCGGGGTGGTTCGCATGTTTTCCAATACCAGCCAATATAATAGCTCGCAAGAGATGCTTGTCGATCTGACGCAGGATCTGCGGGCGGTAAAACAGTTGATGACTCAGGAGTTGAGAGAGGCAGGATGCAATCCGGAGACTCAAGGCTCTTATGGGTTTCAATTGAATGCCTCGGACAGCTATGACACCGATAGCAATTCCATCCATTTTACTCGGGATATTGGTGATGGAATTGGGAGCATTCCTGAACCGGATGGCGATGCCGACGATCCCAATGAAGATATTAGTTACCACCGGACCAATGACAACTGTTCAGTCGTTGCCGGTGCAGTTATGGCTGCGGGAAACAACAATAAAGGGTGCCTGCGGCGGCGTGATCACAGCGGAGTTGTTGACGAACCGGTTATGCCCAATGTTACCGAATTTCAGCTGAGGTATTTTGATGAAAACGATACGGACATCACGGCCGGCCTGATTTCTAAAGGGGATCTTGAAAAAATACGTACTGTCAGCGTCTTGATCAGGGCAGAGGTGGAATATCCTGACAAGGTCCGTGACCAGATTAAAAGTCAGGATATGGATTTTCGAGTATTGATCAGAAACTTGTAATCGAAAAACGTGGGCAAAAAGCGGCAAGGACACCGGGAAATGCAAAAACAAACGAGCATATGGCAATCTCAGCGAGGTTTTACCCTGATTGAAGTCATGATGGCCCTGGTAATTCTGGGGATCGGCATTATGTCCATTGTGGCGCTGCAAACGCGCGATATGGCCTACAACAACAGTTCCAGACGCCAAACCCAAGGCTACACCTGGGCCATGGACAGGGTGGAGCGGTTGCGCAGCATCAAATACACCAATGCGGATTTGAATGTCGGGTCAAAAAGTCAAGCCGAGGGTCCCTACTTGGTAAGATGGACGGTGTCCGATAATAGTCTCAATATCCCCAATACTAAAAAGGTGGACGTCAGTGTTGAATGGAACGGAAACCCCATAGCGACTATTGCTTTCACCCGCACACAGTCATCAATCTAATTCGGCGAGTCCTGTATGTTCGATGCTATGAAATGGATGAAATCGTTTCAACCGTTCAACAATGAGAAAGGGTCAGCCATTGTCTCCGCACTGTTGATTCTCATGTTGCTGACGTTTATTGCCTTGGCTGCAACCGACACCACTATCAATGAAAAATCCATGGTCCGGAGTGAGGCCATCTTTGAACAGAATTTTTCTCTTGCCGAGTCCTCTGCCCTCGAAGGAATTCAAAAACTGGCAAATCAGGACAAGGATGAGGTGGATGAGTTGCTGACAGCCAAAGTGACAGCAGCTTCCGAGAATAAAGATTTGCTGATGGAGTCCGAGGATGAAGGGGTGGCGGAAATCTTGGATATTTTGGATACAAACCACGATGGAACCATTGATAAAAACGATACTCTGGAAGCATCGGAACTCGGGTCCGATACCTTTCGTGCCGCCGTGCTTCTGCCCATTGATACCGGAGATTCGCTCAGTGTTACCGCAACATCGAGCAGGTTGTACCGCTACAACTCCTTTGGCTTTTCCGAGGGGCAGAACGGCAAGGTCATGATCAGGCTCGGCTATAAAAGAAGAATTAACAATTAAGTATATACAGGTGTTCTTATGAAAGCAGTCCTCTCCACGTCTCGCTTGTTTTGCACGCTGTTACTTTTCTTTTGTGGAATCATCGGGTGGGTCTCCTCTGCTCATGCAGCCGAGGTGTCGCTCAGCGGGCCTTCAAGTGGAATGGAAGGTGCGAGCTTAACCTATACGGTTACGCTTGATAGTGCGCTGGGTGAATCTTTGACCGTGAATTATTACGTGTCTCCGAGTGGTAATGAAACCGCCGGGTCATCAATTACAATACCTGCAGGTTCGCTCAGCGGTACCTTCACAGTTACGTTGGCTGAGGATACTATAGTGGAGAGCAGTGAAGCGTTCACCGTGAGTTTGACGAGTGTGAACCTGAGCCCTGAATCGGTAACTATCAGTCAAACAGCGGGCAGTATTACGGGAACAATCATTGATAATGATACGAGAATATCGATAAGCGCGACTCCGTCTGACAAAGGCAGCATAACACGAACAGACGGGACAGGAGGAGAGACATCGTCGGGGGCAGAAGTACAAGTACCTGTCTCTATTGGCGATACACCGAGTTTTAGCATCACCGCTTCCGACAGCTGTTATTATAGAGCCGATGTTCAGGTCAACGGCGTATCTCAAGGAGCCATACCCAGTTATACCTTCCCGACGGTAACGGATGTGCAAACGCAAACCCTCAAAGCCGTATTCTCGATGTTGCAATATTCGATCACGGCTACGGTTCTGGGTGGGAATGGGACGATAACTCCCAGCCAGACTGTCGATTGCGGCACCAGTGGGCAGGCGTATGTTGCTACTGCCGAAGCCGGATATCGCATCGCTCGGTTGACGGTGAATGAAGTGGACATCACCGCTGCTGTTGGCGCTGCCACCTATACCCACACGTTTAGTTCCGCCATAACTACCAACCAAACCATAGCAGTCTCGTTTTCACAGCAGATTACCGTTCTTGAAGCTTCCCCCTTTGGAACCATTTTGCCGGCCGGAGATGAACTTAATCTGTTGCATGTCGAACATGGCAGCAATCAGTCGTTCACCATAACGGCGACCGATCCCTGTCCTAATGGCTTGAGCCATAACGGGAAAAAACATCATATTTCCGATCTTATCGTAGACGGCGCCGCCGTTTCCGCCGCCGCCGGGCAAAGCACGTATACCTATACGTTCACCAACGTCACCCAGAACCATACTATAGAGGCACTTTTCAGTTCGTATGTGGATGTTACGGTTGGTACCAACGGATCTGTGGAAACGACTTCCGGGAATGTGTATGCCGGAAGCTCGAATTCTTTTGAGGTGGGTGCCAATGATTCGCTGGTGATAAAAGCTGTGCCTGCAGCTGGCTTTCATGTTGCCGAGGTCAAGGTCAACGGTACAGCAATCGGCAATCCAGCGACATATACCTTTGAAAGCCTTCTCGATAAAGACGCCACGTATGAAGTAATCTTTGCACTTGATAGCCTGACCATTGAGCCGGTGTCAAAATTTGACACGATATTCGAAACTGCTGCCGAGACCATCAAAGCTGTGACCAGGACTGTCAACCTCGGCACTGACAGTTCCTTTTACGTCAACCTTAATGATCCGTTTTACGCTGTTTACGGTATTCTGGTAGATAATATTTCCTATCCGATCCCTCCCGCGGGTTCCGCTGAGACGTACTCCGGTTTTGTTCTCAGCAATATTGCCGACGATTACCTCGAAGTGCAATTTACCAATATCGTTGCCAGCCATCGTCTCGAGGTGCAGGATTCCGATACCCGTCCGATCTCCGATGTTCCGCTCGATGCCAGACTGCGGCCCAAGCCGGCCTCGCTGATGTTTGTGCTCGATGATTCGGGCAGTATGGACTGGGAGATAACCACTGCGGCAAATGGTGGTCTTTTTAATGGGAATTATTACGTTTATTCGTATCCCGATGTGAATAGGGCGAGGGTTTATACTGATATCAGTCTTGAAGCGCATAACGACCATGATGAATGGAAGTCGCAATGGTCTGCGGTCAACACAATGTTTTATAATCCCGATGTGTCCTATGTACCATGGCCGACATTTTCGGGAACGCCGAGTTCGCAACTACCAGCTGTTGCTGAGGATGGGCTCGCCCATGCCAATATTTACCGGCCTCGTTTGCATCCTTGGTTCAGTCAGGGGTGTATTGATGCTGTAAATCTGGAAAATGGGGTTGCCGGAGCGGATCTGTCCAACTGCAACACGACAACAAATAACAGAAATAACTTTCCCATGGATGATGTCTTCCTCCAGTTTGAGGATGCTGCCAAGGCAACGGTTATTGATAACACCAGTGCCGCTTTCTCAATTACAGGCACTTGGGAAAGGTACAGTACCGCGACTGATTATGAATCTGATTATCTGGTTACGACCAAGAGCAGTGTGGTAGATTCCGCCACCTGGACATTCAAACCGACTGAAACAGGTATCCATGAGGTCTATGCCTGGTGGGTAGCGTCAAACAGTCGAAGCAGGAGTGTGCCGTATACCGTATCTTGCAGTACGTGTGGCTCCGGTGGCACAACCGTAACGGTCAATCAAAGAAATTCCGGAGGCCAATGGGTTAAGCTTGGTGACTTTACGTTTACTGCCGGAGAAACCGTTTCCATCCGTGTGACAGACAGCAACAATAAAAATTATACCACTTGTGCGGATGCGATAAGGATTAATCCAAAGACTTCCAATATATCGATCATTAACGCGCACTACTATACCTGGGATGATAAAGATGGTGATGGTGTTATCAATTATACCGATGCCAACAGCAATAAACAAATAGATCCAGGGGAAACGGTACATGAAGATATTTATCTGGTGAACCTGACTAACCCGATTGAATATTTCAAAGTTATTAACAATACTCTTCCTGTCAGCGGCAGCAATCTGCAACGAGTAACAGCTGCAGCATTACCGTCAACTGTGAAAACATTTGTACCAGCTACGGATACAGATGCCTGGAAGAAAGAACGGCGAAACTGGGCGAATTGGTTTTCCTATTATCGCAAGCGAACACTCGCTGCCACAGGAGCTGTGGCCCAGGTAATTGAGCAGATGGAAGATGTGGAGATTGGTATCAGGACGATTAACTACAGTACCACTTACGGCATCAGTCAGTCGGTGTTGCCGGTGAATGTTGCAGGCACCGCGGACAAGACCAACAATTTGCTGGCGTCGCTTTATAGTTTTCAGGTGGGGCGATATGGTACGCCTCTGAGAAAGGGACTTCAGGCGGTTGGTCAGTATTATGATGATACCGACAAATCAACCGGGGGGATAGGTGTGTCCCCCTATAATGCAAAAGAGGATGGCGATGAATGTAAGCAGGTGTTTACTATCCTCATGACCGATGGCTTCTGGAACGGTTCGAGCCCTGAAGTCGGTAATATTGACGGCGATAAAGGCACTCCCTACGCTGATACCAGTCCGGACACATTGGCCGATGTCGCCATGTATTATTTTGATACAGATCTTTCCACCATGGATAATCTTGTTCCGGACGGTATCCATACGCACCAGCACATGGTTACCTATACCGTTGCCTTTGGTGTGCATGGCTCGTTGAATCCTGCGGATTTTAATTTTAATAAAGGAATTTATCCCGCTTGGCCCAACCCGAGTGAAAAGGACGAGTATAAAATCGACGATCTGTGGCATGCCGCAGTGAATGGCCACGGGGCATTTATGAGTGCTTCCCGGCCTGACGAGCTGGTTGATTCGCTGCTTGATATCATGAACGATATAGGGGCGCGAATAGGTTCCGGTGCATCGGTTTCCGTCAATGGTGACGAGATGTATGAATCCATTGACGGTCAGGTGCGGATGTTTCAGACGACCTATAACAGTGGCGACTGGCATGGAGATTTGCAAGCCTATCGGATTGATACAACTACAGGAGAAGTAATGACCAGTAGCCCTGTCTGGTCTGCAGAAAAAAAATTGGTAACCAAGCTGGGCGCCGCCGGTGCAGGACACACCAACAGGATTATCGGCACTTATAACGGAACATCTGGAAAACCCTTTCGATGGACAACGTTGACTCCCCTTCAGCAAATGCAGTTGACCCCCTATTACGCTTCACCAGCCAGCGGTCTGACCGGAGCGGATGTACTCACCTATCTCCGGGGCGATAAAACAAAGGAAGTAACGGACACCTTGGGACAGTTCAGAGAGCGCGATGCTTCGCATCCACTGGGTGATTTCATTCATTCCCTGGCCCGGTTTCAAGATGATGTTCTCTACGTCGGGGGCAATGACGGCATGCTCCATGCTTTCCGGGCGACAGACACAGATGGCGGGGAAGAGCTTTTTGCCTACGTGCCCGGCCTTGTGTATAGCAATTTGAGAGAATTGGCTGATCCTGCGTATAGTCATGCATTCTATGTCGATAACACCCCGGATACACAGAAGATGGGGACGAAAACCATGCTTGTAGGCGGCCTGGGCAAGGGCGGCAAGGGCTACTATTGTCTGGACATTACCGATGCGGCTACGGCTATTACCAGTGAATCGGTACTGGCTTCGAGGGTACAATGGGAATATCCGGCTCCTCCGAGCACCCTGGTTTCGGGTGCCACGTTTAGTTTTTCAAGCGGCACGGGTACCGGTGGAAACGATGTTATTGCCGACAGCGCGAACCAGTTCACATCAACTAAAGGATTTGTCGTTGGTGAAAGTATTACAATTATCGGTGCGAATTTTAACGATGGGATCGTTAGCGGTACTAATGACGGGACCTATAAAATCAAACGGTTGGCTGCCGACGGTTCCTCATTGGAAGTGGATTCAGGGAGCTTTATAACGAATTACGGCAACGGCAAAAACATCACGATTACGAGATCGATACGTGACAAATCAATGGGATATTCTTTTAGCAAAGCCTATTTCGTCGAGACAAACGATCCGAATATTGGCTCGGGGGATACCAAAGGCTGGGCCGTCATTTTCGGTAACGGGTATGGCAGCGAAAACGGCACTGCAAGTTTGTATATTCTTAATCCGGCTGACGGAACGTTGCTGAAAAAAATAGAAACCAAAGTCGGACCGTTCAATGGCTTGTCGACACCCAATGCAAT
Organism: Desulfobulbus sp.; assembly: GCA_041622895.1. Classification (GTDB taxonomy): domain Bacteria; phylum Desulfobacterota; class Desulfobulbia; order Desulfobulbales; family Desulfobulbaceae; genus Desulfobulbus. The sequence goes on from JBFJXW010000038.1 coordinate 18,091, forward strand.
CGACGTGAACAACGACCTTAAGATCGATTACGTGTATGCGGGAGATCTGCTGGGTAATATGTGGAAGTTTGATCTCACAAGCACGGATCATACTAAATGGCAGGTCGCCTATTGTGAGAACGGGGACAGTACCAATCATTGCCAGGATATATTCAGCAGTCTGATTCCTAAACCACTCTTTGCCGGTCTCGCCAATCAGGCCATTACCGCCTCACCGGATATTATGCGGCATAAAAGCAAGCTAGGCTACATGGTCATCTTTGGTACCGGTAAATACATGGGCGAACCTGATCTGACTTCCATAGATACACAATCACTGTATGGGATCTGGGATTGGGCGCCGGATGACTTGGACGATGGGTATAATGGCGTACGTATTGATGTTGGCAGCAGTACTCCAAAAACCGCGACACTTTCCAATTGGCCGGAAACCGACACCTTTGGTAATGCGACCCATACCTTGCTTCGCCAGGTTTCTTGGAAGGAAGGTGTCCTGACGGAAGATACCGATGGCGATGGCAATCTTGATGTTGCCGAGGATAGCAACAGCAACGGCATTCTTGATCCTGGTGAGGATGTGGACGGTGATGGTCGTCTGGATGTTGCCGAGGATACCGATGGCGATGGCAATCTGGATACCTACTCGTATTATCGTATTCCTTCAAACTTTCCCGGTGACTGGTCTCTTCAGAAAACATCCGCGCTTGCGAGCGGACATCGCTTCTACAATAAAGATATCAACGGCGATGGTACGGTTGACGATCGGGATAAAGTGCCTGCGGCCAATGTCGGTTGGGTGTATGACCTTCCTGGAAAGATAGATTTGGACGGTGACAAGCAGGATAACGATGGAAACGGCGTGACTGATGAAGATGGAGAAAGGATGCCTGGGGAGCGGGTCATAAACGATGCGATTATTCGAGGCAACAAGGCGATTCTCACCTCTTTTGGCGTCACCGGCACTCGTTGCAATGCCGGCGCATACTCTTTGTTGAACGAGCGCAACGCCCATACAGGTGGCATGTTGGATGAGGCAGCCTTTGATCTCAACGGTGACGGCGAGGTGGATGCCAATGATTTTGTCTATATCCGAGTGCCTTATGATGTCAACAACGATGGCTCTATCGACGCCAAGGACGTGATCGCCGGTTTTCCCTCTGATATTGCTTTTAATGGAAGACTGTATAATCCGGCAATTTTGCGAGAAGATGAGTCGGTTGACAGCGATCCCGAGGAGAAAAAATATTTCAGTACATCCCAGGGAAGCATTCAGGTCGTCGATGAAAAGGCGGAACGAAGAGGTATGTATTTCTGGCAGCAGATTGAATAAAGTCGGGAATAACTGAAATCAGACGAGGAAAAGGATATGAGACGACAAGCCATCAAGCCTTTTGTAACCTATTTGGTGATAGGAGTTATATTTCTGCAATTTTCAGGTGCCCCAATGTATGCCGGCGAGTTGGAAGATGTGGCTCTTGCCGATTTTCAGTACAACTTGGAACACCGCATGAATAAGGGATGGATCGACGCTTTGGATGATCAGGCGATCATTATTGATGATTTATCGTATCCGATTACATCGGAGCTGCGAATATACGATCAAAACGGTTCCCCCAAAGGGGTGCCGTCGTTGGCCAAAGGTCAATTTGTTGCTTTTGAGGCACGGGAGCACCTGACAACAATTTATATATTGCCAGGGAAGGGCAACCCTCCAGAAGTGCTTGAGCCTTCTTCCGCTTCTGGTGAGGAAAAAGCGGAAGAGAAAACGCTCCGTTACGAAAATGGGGTGTGGAAAAACTGAAAAATATTTTATTTCTACTTAGAAAAACGCTCTGTTGACGCACATCAACAGAGCGTTTTTCTTATCGACATAAGCGAAGTGATTTATCATTTTCTTTGATTATATCCATGAGTTTTTTTTCTTGACTTCCGTTGCTCTTCTATTTAAATATTCAACGTTACTGAATGCCGGTTCAGTTTTTTTCTGTGTTAGGTTGTACCCGGCAAATCTGAACGGAATTTACGTAGGTTAAATGTTCTCACAAGAATAAAACCAGAGAGGGAAAAATTATGAGTTCAAAATTGGTAGCGCCCCACGGTGGAAAAGGTCTTGTTTGTGCTCTGCTTGAAGGCGCTGAGCGTGAAGCAGAGTTGAAAAAAGCCGCAGGCCTGAAACAGATCGAGATTACCCCCCGTGCAAAAGGCGACTTGATCATGATGGGTATTGGCGGTTTTTCTCCGCTTTCCGGATTCATGACCAAAGCCGATTGGAAAGGCGTTTGTGAAAATTTCCAGATGGCCGATGGTACCTTCTGGCCGGTACCGATTACCCTTGACGTTGCTGCTGCAGATGCTGCTGAAATCAACGTTGGCGACGAAATCGCCCTGGTAAGAAAAGGCGAGACCTATGCAACCATGAAGGTCACCGAGAAGTTTGAGATGACCGAAAGCGATAAAAAATGGGAGTGTGAGAAAGTCTTCAAGGGCGAAGGTGAAGAGTCCGAAGGTGACAAATTCTGGGAAATAGCTCCGAAGGATCATCCCGGCGTTATCATGGTTATGGCTCAGAAAGAAGTTAACCTGGCCGGTCCGGTAAAAGTTCTGTCCGAAGGCGAGTACAAAAAAGATTATCCGGGTGTTTACCTGAAACCTGCTGAAACCCGTGCCATGTTTGATGAGCGTGGTTGGGCTAATGTTGCTGCTCTGCAGCTGCGTAACCCGATGCATCGCTCTCATGAGTTCCTGGCGAAAATCGCTATCGAGGTTTGTGACGGCGTATTGATCCACAGCCTGATCGGTAACCTCAAAGCCGGCGATATCCCAGCCGATACTCGTGTTGAAGCCATCAAGATTCTCATCGAGAACTATTTCGTTAAAGAGCATGTCATTAACGCCGGTTATCCGCTGGATATGCGTTATGCTGGTCCTCGTGAAGGATTGCTCCATGCAACCTTCCGTCAGAACTACGGCGTAAACAACATGCTGATCGGTCGTGACCATGCTGGTGTTGGTGACTTCTACGGCCTGTTCGAGGCGCAGCAGATCTTCGATCGCATTCCCGTAACCGGTGATGATGCTAAAGACCTGCTTTGCAAACCGATGAAAATCGACTGGACTTTCTATTGTCATAAATGCGATGGTATGGCTTCTCTCCGTACCTGTCCGCATACCAAAGATGATCGCGTTATCCTTTCCGGAACCAAACTGCGCAAAGCGCTGTCCGAAGGTGCTGATGTTGTTGATCACTTCGGTCGTGATGAGGTTCTTGTTCATCTGCGGAAATACTATGCAGGCCTGACCGAGAAAGTTGAGGTCAAAATGCAGGGTGCAGCTTCCGGTTCAGCAATGTAATTTTTTCTCAGTTCTACTGAGAGTCTGACCGTCTAGGGAGATGTCGCTTCGTGCGACATCTCCCTTTTTTTTTAATCCAGGCGATTGCGCAAGTATTTCATTTGGTTAGTCTGGCAGGTATGCTTATTTTGTTTCCATTACTGAAATCTCCCTTTTTTACATAGCAGGAAGTCGAATAATGATGCAGCACACGATTCAGGTTGGTTTAGGCGATCGCAGTTACCCGATAACCATCGGCAAAGGAATTTTAAATCAGATTGGTCCGGCTCTACAAACAGCAACGATCGCTAAAAGATATGCAATCATCAGTGACGACAGGGTCGGTTCTCTTTTTGGTGCACAGGTCCGAAATTCATTGCAACAGAAAGGGATCGCTAATGAAATGATTTTATTTCCGCATGGAGAGGCCAGTAAACACCTACAAACCATAGGCCAACTCGCCAGTGAACTTGCCGAGCGCGGGTTTGATCGGGGAGATGGTCTGATAGCTCTTGGCGGCGGAGTTGTCGGCGATATCACTGGTTTCCTCGCCTCCATCTATATGCGCGGTATTCCCTTTGTCCAAATTCCGACTTCCCTGTTGGCACAAGTCGATAGTTCGGTCGGTGGTAAAACCGGGGTGGATATACCCGAGGGGAAAAATCTGATAGGCACCTTTTATCAACCCAAAGCCGTGTTTATTGATACCAATGTACTCAATAGTCTGCCTGAGGAGGAGTTTCTTGGCGGGATGGCCGAGGTGATAAAATACGGTGCCAGTATTGACGCGGAATTTTTCACCTGGCTTTCGGAAAACAGGGCAGATATTCTTGCGTTGCAACCATCTGTTATCGGCCCGATGATTCAACGGTGTTGTGAGCTCAAGGCATCCGTGGTGGAGAGGGACGAGCGGGAAGGGGATTTGCGGCGTATTCTCAATTTTGGTCATACCATTGGTCATGCGGTGGAAGCAGCCTCCGGCTATACCATGATCCATGGCTTTGCCGTTTCTATTGGCATGGTTGCGGTGGCGGAGTTGGCCGTTCGCGGAGGATTTGCAGAAAAGAGTGTCGCTGATCGCATTCTGGAATTGTTACGTCAATACCGGCTGCCGGTTGCAATACCTGCGGAGTATGATCGTGATGCTATTCGCAAATACCTGCGCACCGACAAGAAGACCGTCGGCGGCCGCGTTTTTTTTGTGCTGCCCGAGGCCATAGGCAAGGTACGAATAACGGACCAGGTTGAGGCAGCGGACGTTGACGCCGTCCTTGCGGGCCTGGGCACAGAAAAAATCGTATGAAAATTATACCTGGTATTCCATTTCGGGTGCCTTTATTTCAATCTTTTTCTAGCTGAGAACAATGCCGATTTACGAATTTTTTTGTAACGAATGCAACACGATTTTTAATTTCTTTTCCAGTCGGCCCAATACTGAAAAGCAGCCGAATTGCCCAATGTGCGGAAAGAAACAATTACAAAAAATGATGTCCACCTTTGCTACCATTGGTAAAGCCAAAGAAACCGACCATGACGATCCATTGGCAGGCTTGGATGAATCCAAAATGGAGCAGGTCTTGTCCGGTCTGATGCGTGAAGCTGAGCATATGAATGAGGATGACCCGCGTCAGATGGCAACGTTGATGCGTAAATTTGCCGATAAAACCGGTCTTTCCCTTGGTGGCTCGATGGAAGAGGCGATTGCCCGAATGGAAGCCGGTGAAGATCCTGAGCAGATTGAGCAGGAAATGGGTGATCTGATGGATACGGATGAGCCGTTCAGCCTGGAAACCATGAAGAAAAGAGCGCAATCTGGATTACGGCGCCCAATACGGGACGAGCGATTGTATGAGTTGTAAAACACCTCCCTCGTTGAGTGAAACTTGAGGGCTCGTGATGGGGTAGCCTTTTAACACCTCGTCGTATGATTATTCTGATCGTGCATGTGTTTGCCTCCTCGTTCCCCGCTTGATCCATATTTCCTTTGCCTGCCATTCCGATGGCACAGTGGACCGGCAGCAAAGTGTACCATCCATGATCAACTACATTTAACTCTGCATCGGCGTTGATGGTGCCGATTACATTTATCATGTATTTATTACAAGGATTCCGTACAATAGCTGCATGATAATCTCATTGCTTAGGTAAACAGTGGGTAACGCCACGAGGGGGCAATCATGAAAGGGAAACTGGTCATTGTAATGGTGGGCCTTCCGGCCCGTGGAAAATCGACCATGGCACGCAAGCTTGCTCGTACCCTCGAGTTGGATGGTATTAAGGTCAGAATTTTCAATAACGGTGAACTCAGGCGTAAAATGGACAGCGGAGAGAACACTTCTTCCTCGGAATTTTTTTCTCCTACCAATATCAAAGGCAAGGAACTGCGGGAGAAAATTTCTCGAATCAATATTGAGGATGCGCAGGCGTTTCTCCGGGGTACAGGAGAGGTCGCTATTATGGACGCCAGTAAC
>JBFJXW010000039.1:0-23457 GCA_041622895.1 Desulfobulbus sp.
GATTCGCAACCGGGCGGCGACCCTTGGTCTGAAACTGCAGGATGTGGCCATCGTCGATCCGAAAACCTCCAGCCTGCGCGAGGAGTTTATCGAAACCCTGTATGAGCTGCGCAGACACAAGGGCTTTACCCGGGATTATGCTCGGGATGCGGTCAATGATGTCAGCTATTTCGGCACGATGATGGTGCATAAGGATCTGGCGGACGGCATGGTTTCCGGTGCGGTGCATACTACCCAGCACACCATTCGCCCGGCCTTTCAGCTGATCCGCACCCGGGCCGATGTGCTGGTGGTGTCCAGTGTTTTTTTCATGTGCTTTGATACCCGTGTGCTGGTCTACGGCGATTGTGCGGTCAATCCCAACCCGAATAGCGAGGAACTGGCGGAAATTGCCATCCGTTCGGCGGAAACCGCAGCCATGTTTCATATCGAGCCCCTCGTGGCCATGCTTTCCTACTCCAGCGGTTCATCGGGGCAGGGCGCCGATGTCGACCAGGTGCGCCAGGCCGTGCTGCTGGCCCGTAAGCGGCGGCCGGACTTGAAAATCGATGGTCCGATTCAGTACGATGCAGCCATCGACGCCTCGGTCGGGTCGCAAAAGATGCCGGAGAGCGAGGTGGCGGGGCGGGCCACGGTTTTTATTTTCCCGGATCTCAATACCGGCAACAACACCTATAAAGCGGTGCAACGCTCTTCCGGGGCGGTGGCCATCGGCCCGATCCTGCAGGGGCTCAACAAACCGGTAAACGATCTCAGTCGCGGCTGCCTGGTGCCGGACATCGTCAATACCGTGGCGATTACCGCTATTCAGGCCCAGGCAGTACAAAAGATACCGTCGCCTGAAACGGTAAGGATGCCGGCCGCTTAATGCTTCTCGTCCGTTCCCTGCCCCCGGTGGCGTTGACCCTCATCGGCGCCTTCATCATTTCCTTTTCCGGGGTCTGGGTAAAGCTGGCCGCGGTGGAGCCGACGGCTTCGGCCTTTTACCGAGTGTTTTTCGGCGCTTTTTTTCTGTTGGCCGCCTGCCTCTACCGAGGTGATCTCCATAAGGTAGGGTGCCGACAACTGGGCTGGGCAGTCCTATGCGGTCTGCTCTTTGCCTTGGACCTTTTATGCTGGCACACCAGTATTCGTTTTGTCGGTCCCGGGCTGGCCACGATCCTCGGTAATTTTCAAGTGTTTGTTCTGACGGTGGTCGGCGTGCTTTTTCTCGGCGAAAAGTTGAGCGCTCGTTTCCTACTGGCCGTCCCAATTGCCATTGTCGGGCTATTGCTCATTGTCGGTGTGCAGTGGCATACCTTGACTGACGAATACCGGACCGGTATCTTTTTGGGACTGCTGACCGCGGTTTGCTACAGCGGTTTTCTATTGATCCTCAGGAAACTCCAAGGTGCGAGCAGCCAGTATTCCTTTTTTTTCAACCTGATGCTGATCTCGGCTGCCTGTGCTTTTTTTCTCGGTGCACACATGGTGGCTGCCGGTGATTCTTTTGCAATCCCAGACCGGGTCAGCCTGCTCGCCCTGCTCGGTCTGGGGTTGCTCAGCCAGACGCTGGGTTGGGGATTGATTGCTAATGCCATGCCTCAAATGAAAACCTCCCTGACCGGACTGGTCCTGCTGTTTCAGCCGGCACTGGCCTTTGTCTGGGATGTGGTGTTGTTTCAACGGCCAACCTCTATCGTTAACTGGATTGGGGTCAGCATAACCCTTATCGCTATTTATCTGGGGCTACAGGGGAAAAGCAGGTGAGGAAAGATAACCAGGGGCAAGGGCCCTTTACATTCATCAGGAGGAGACGGGACTATGGCGGACCACAACGGAGAAATGGAAGAATTACTCGAGGAAATCGGTAGAGTGTTAACGGCGGCCGAAAACAACGACCTGGACACAGTTTTCGATCACCGCGCCGCCATCGTTTCGATGTATGCCCAGGCCATGGTTGAATTTCATTTCGAGGAAAAGCAACTGGACTGGCTCAACGAACTGCTCGGTGCGGTGGAAACCGATGATATTCCAGCCTGCCGTCGCCTGCTCGAACAGGAAACCGACACCGATATGCTTTTTTTAGCCAGCCAGTTTGCTGCGGTCATGGCCGGCTTTTTCCATCACGACGAATGCCTGACCGTGATTCAGGCCATCGGTCTGCAAGGCTTGATCAGGGGCATGCAGGAAACGCAGTGATGGTTTTTGCGGTTCACTGCACCCCGGAGACTGCGGCAGCGATAACGTTTTGATGGAGCGTTTTCAGGATCTGTTTCAAAGAGAGTTTTATTTTTTTATACCGGAGCTGTGCAGCGAGGGCTGCAATGCGCTATGGATGGATCGTACATGAAGCACCTGCTCAAAACAGCAGCTGTTACGCTGAAGCGAGAACAGCTGCGGCTTAAATACACGCTCTATAATGAGCTTCCTTTGCGCGAATTGCACGATCGTCCAGCTGGAGACGAAAACCGGAATTCGTTCATCCCCTCATACGTGTATCAGACATGGGAAGATAATTTATTTGGTAGAACGCATCTTGCGGCAATAGAGCGATTCAGGGACTTGAATCCCGGTATGCACTTCCGGTTATTTGATCGAAAATTACGGGGAAACTATATGCTCGACAGTTGGGGCAATCATCCGATTTATCCGATCTTTCAAAATGCCCAGTTTGGCCCTATGCAGGCAGATATTTTTCGTTATTGTATTCTGTGCGAGCGCGGTGGCTATTATTTTGATATCAATAAAGGCTGTTCCATTCCTCTTGTCTCCCTGTGCAGCAAAGACTCCTTGGGTTTAATTTCCTTTGAAAGAAACGATTGCTTTATTCCTCCGAGCGCAAAAGCAATCGATAAGATCCTGCATCCCACAAAATATGTGCTGCAATGGGGGATGGGGTTTGTCAAAGAGCATCCTGTGTTGGTTCAAATGATTGCTAATATCTGCGAATATTATCCGTTTTATAAAAATAAAATTTTTCACAATCCAAAGCATGCCATCCTGTCGTTCACTGGTCCAGGCATGTTTACCAAAACCGTGAGAGACGTTGTCAGCAATCAGGCCGATATAGGTATAACTCAGGCTGGGATAGATTTTAATGATTCTGGAGCCGCATTTAAGAGATCAAAGGTGAGATATCTGACAGTGCCTGCCTATACGGATTTTAAAAATGCTATAATCGTAACGTAGTACAACTTGATATCAAATGTTTTTAACTGCACCATGGCAGAGTAAAGGCACAAGCATAATGTGTCTCAAAGGTAACGAATCGTGAAAATAGCGCTTATTCATAATCAGCTGACAGACGGCGGTGGTATGGAGTCGTATCTGCAAGCGCTTCTTCGTGGGTTTGTCGAGGCAGGAGACGAGGCCCATGTATATACCTACGAGGTGGACCGCGATGTTGCAGCTCGCCTCGCTGTAACCGTTCATCATGCGAATCTTTTCTTTCTGCCCCGCCGTCTGCGAAAATATTGGTTTCTGCACCTGTGCAATCGCACCTTTCCCCGCTCAATTTATGATTTGTCCTTGAGCCTGACCCGTACGGCCTGCCAGGACCTCGCCATTATCGGCGGCGTGCACACGGCATCCATGGTGAGTCGAGGCAGTAAAAATTGGTATCGCGGCCTGCATGACCGGTTCGAGATGGCCTTCGAGGAGAAAATGCTGCGGTCGACCCCGTGCATCATGGCGCATTCCGCCTTGATCCGGGATGAAATGCTCCGGCATTATGCCATTGCTGAAGCAAAGATCCGGGTCATTTATCCTCCGGTTGACACCAAACGCTTTCAGATCGTTTCGCAGCAGGAGCAAGAAGGAATCCGCCGCAACTATGGACTGGACCAGCGGATGACGCTGCTCTTCCCGTCCCTTGATCATGAACGCAAAGGATTGCCCTCCCTGTTGCAGAGCTTTGCCGATTTGGATCCTGACCGGTACTGTTTGCTGATTGCCGGCCAGAAACCAAAGCGAAACCTAACCCTGCCGGTAAACGTACGTTATGTGGGGTATGTGGACAATTTATCCGGCCTGTACTCGGTGGTTGATTATGTGGTGCTTCCTTCCCGCTATGAACCGTTTGGACTGGTGGTTGCCGAGTCGCTGCAGTGCGGAACGCCGGTGCTTGTTACCCGTCAAGTGGGGGCGTCAGAACTGCTGCATCCGGAGGAAGGTCGCATTCTTTCGGATGGTCGAGCGGAAAGTTTGACATCGGCTATTGCCGGGCTTGAGAAAAAGCGCGTCGCACCTGGGTTTGCCCGTCGCAACGGATTGGAACTCGAGCAGCACATCCACGCCTTGAAACAGTTCGTTCGTGAACGAAAAAAAGAGACCACTTTAGCGTGAGTAGTGAGTAGTACTATCTGTTTGCTTACCGTGCAGTGGAGAAAAACGCACTGAAGGCGTGAATCGTGGATTGTATATCCTGCCGGTCGATGTCGAGATGGGTGACCAGGCGCAGCCGCTGACCAGCGGAGATAAGAATCTTACGTTTCTTGAGAAATTGAGATAAAGGCGCGGCATGCCGTGGCTCTATGTCGACAAAGACCATATTGGTCTGGTTCGAGGTGTAGTCGACTCGCAGGGACGGAATGTCACGCAGCCCTTCGGCCAGCAAGGCCGCATGGTCATGGTCTTCGGCCAAACGGTCGACATGGTGCTGGAGGGCATGGATACCCCCGGCGGCAACAATCCCTGCTTGCCGCATGCCGCCGCCCAGCATTTTGCGCCACCGTCGTGCCCGTGCGATCAGCTCTTGGTCGCCGCAGAGCACGGATCCCAGCGGCGCACCCAATCCTTTGGAAAGACAGACCGAGATCGAATCGAAATGGCGGGCGATGGCACGGGCCGGAACCTGCTGTTTGATGGCGGCATTGAACAGACGTGCCCCATCCAGATGCAGCCGCAGCTGACTTTCTCTGCAGAAACGGTTGACCGCTTCCAGGTACTGGAGCGGCAGGGCCAGACCGTTATGGGTGTCTTCCAGGCAGACCAAGGTGGTACGGGCGAAATGGATATCGTCGGGTTTGATTGCTCCAGCGATTCTATCCAGATGCAGGGTGCCGTCCATCTCGAAATCCAGCGGTTGCGGCTGGATGGAGCCGAGGACCGCCGCGCCTCCCGCCTCAAATTTATAGGTATGGGCCTGCTGGCCGACTATATATTCGTCACCACGGTCGCAGTGTGACATCAGGGCCAAAAGGTTGGACTGGGTGCCGCTGGAGGCAAACAGGGCCGCCTCGGTGCCGATCATCTCCGCTGTCAGTTGCTCCAGGCGGTTAACAGTGGGATCCTCACCGTACACGTCGTCACCCACTTCAGCTGCAGCCATGGCGTCCCGCATTGCCGCTGTCGGCAGAGTGACCGTATCGCTTCGTAAATCAATTATCTTATTCATCAGAGGTTTCCGGCGTTTTTATGCGACTTCCCGGCCATGGCCGGAATCGGTTAATCCGGCCAGTGGGCGGGGATAGGGATGGAGAAAGATCTGGCTGTTGAGGTATTGGTGGCTAAAGCGGATGGCGTGCGCCTCCAGTAAGTGGGTGACCGCCTGCAGCGGCAATCGTTCGTCCCGGTACTCCTCAATGGAGTTGATCACGTAGTGCTTTTCTTCTGCACCGAGGTGCTCGGAAATCCAGCCCAAGGCATGGTACAGGGTGTTGATGACGCCGGGGATGCGCAAGGGCGTCCTCAGTATGTGGGCGAGTTCCTCGCGATAGAGCTGAAAGACCTCGGCCGCCGGCAGTTTGGAATGGTTGGCAACGATCTTGCCGGCAAGCCGGAAGTGGTGTTGGTTGTAGGCGAGGAAAAGTAATTTATGGGTGGCGTGGAAGTTGACCAGCCGTCTCATGTCAGGCTGCCTGCTGATTTCGCGGAAACGGGCCAGGGTGAACAGTTTAATGAGAAAATGTTCCCGCAGGATAAAGTTCGTTAACCGCATCTCGTCTTCAATAGCCTGTCCGGCAAACCGGCGCAGCACCTGCTGACCGAAAACGCCGCCACCCTTCTTGAGAAACTGAGGGTTATCGATACCGTGATACATCTTGGTGTCGTACAAGCCGCAACTCGGTGACTTGCTTTTCAGGATCGCCCCGTCAATCTGAGTGTGGTCGGCCAGAATGGCATTGATGGTGGTCCGGAGTTGTTCGCTCACGTCCGTGCCGGTGGCGGGCTGATAGACAACCAGGCCGTCCTCGCTCTGACAGAGGCGGATCGGTGCACGGGGGATGCCGAGGCCGCAATCGGCCTCCGGGCAAACCGGTACCATTGCAACATGCGGCTGCAGTTGCTTGATAAAATCATTTTTCAGAATTTGACCGTCATACCGGCAGGCCGCAAAGCCAAGGCAGCGGCTGACCAGCACCCGTGGCATCGGAAAGTCAGTACTCATGCGCTTTATCTCTGGTTGGTTGGAATTGACGGTAGGAACGGTGTTGCAGTCTCTGGTGGCTCTGGTTATTTTTTTCACCATGCCTGATGCAGGCGTGCGGGACAAGCAAAAAGACCAGTTTCGCGCGGAAACGGAACATTCATTCCGATCGAATGTCGAGTCGGGCAGGATGAACGATCAACAACAATCTGAAAATATTTTCCGCCCAACAATCCGGTTTGCCCAGGCCGACAGGATGGCCACGGCGCAGCCAACTCCTGGAGAAACAGCAATGGCCTGTACCGGGCAGTTCTTGGCACAGGCGCCGCATTCCATGCACAAATCCGGGTCCCGAACCTCCAGGCCCTGGTCCGAGAGGGCAAAAATGCGGTGCGGGCAAACAAGGGTGCAGTTGCCGCAACCCACGCAGCGTTGCCGATCAACCCGCAAGGTTGCTGTGCCGTCAATATAGCGATATCCGTGCATGAGACTTCCTCCACATTACCAAAAAGGGCTGGCCGCCCAGAGAAAAACCGCCAGACAGGTGACGCCGATCTGCATCGGAATGCCCCGCCGCATCTCGTATTCGACCCCGCTTGGTGAGGTAAAGGGGGTGGAGCCGGTGAAATTCATAGCCAGGTAGGAACTGATCGTCACTACCCACAGTCCCATGGCGATCTTTTCTGTCAGTACGATTCGAGGGGCGAAGAGCAGCACACTGCAGGCTGCGGCAACAAGGCCGGGCAAGAGGCCCTTGAGCCAGAATTGGCGAAAGGGGAGCCAGGGCAGCATTAGAGGCATCAGCACAGCACCGCCGGCAATGCCTAGCGCTGTGGCGGCCATGAGCATCAGGCCGCGGTTGAGGGCCAAGGTCAGGGAAAACACGGTCGGACTGATCCCGGAGAGCAGAAAGGCCAGAACAAGGATAACCAGCAGAGGTTTGGCCAGGAGGAACAGTTCAACCGGAATCAGCACCGCCCGCTCCGGCAAGAAAAAGGTAACCGTACGCATGGCCTCATCGCATTGTTTACCATGGGCGAGATAGGCCGGCAGGTCGGCGGCGCGGATGGGGCCGAAGAGAACCCGAAACCCGCACTGCCGTTTTACCTCCTGTGCGGCAACGCCGGTGGCGGCGAGTTGCGGCACTACGAGTTCCCGATGGTTAACCACCTGTGCAACCTGATAGCGGTTGACGCTGAGAATGACCTCTTCAGTGGAAAAGGTGCCCTTGCCGGCGGCGCACCAGACATTGATGCCCCGGGTGTCAATAACCAGGAGCCAGGCATTGATGCCGCTGAGCTGGAAGCGGAGCGCATCAAAAGAGAGTTTGTAATTGGCTGTGACCAAAACGGCTGAATCGAGTCCGGGGGTGCCCACTGCATAGAGTCCTGGGGCAACCCGGTAGCGGCTCCGGATAAGACCGATTCGGGCACCGATCGTTCCCCATATGTCATGGCCGCTGGCCGTGGTGGCAATCCGTGGCACAGGGCCGATGGACGTTTCGATAAATCCCTGTACAAAGGGACAGAGGTTGTAGCCTGCCCGTTCATAGACCCCGGACCGGGGTTCCGGCTTCGGGCCTCAACAAGGGGTATCCCCAGGATGTTTACAGGCGTTTTCTGGCACCGGAGAGGCTATGGGGGAAATCTGCTGCAATTCTTGCAATGGCGGCAAGGTGTTGGGATCGTTATGTTGCATGGGAGAACTCGTGGAAGTTGCGTGTGCAAAGGTAAATGGATACATTAAGAATATTATGAAATAATAAAATAATGATAATGCCTCACCGGTATTCCGGCGAGGATTTTTTCTCGACTCTGAATTCCGATCACGAACAGCAATAATGCCCATCTCCTCTGCTACCCTATATGCCGGCGGCCAATTGCACCGACGGGCCGAAACTGCGCGACGGATGCTAGGTCGGTGTACACTGTGCCCGCGTCGTTGCCAGGTCAATCGTCTGGCGGGGGAAACGGGTGTCTGCGCAACCGGCGCCTTGGCAAGAATCGCCAGCTACGGTCCCCATTTTGGTGAAGAGCAGCCTCTGGTCGGTTCCAACGGTTCCGGCACTATTTTCCTCGCAGGCTGTAATCTGCACTGCTGTTTCTGTCAGAATTACGGGATCAGTCAGGGAGACGATCCTGCGCAGGGGGTGGACGCCTCGGATTTTGCCGCCATCATGCTGGAGTTGCAGGCCATGGGCTGCCACAACATCAACCTGGTCACCCCCAGTCATGTAGTGCCCCAGATCCTGGCGGCGTTGATGGTTGCCCTCGAGGATGGTTTACACATTCCCATCATTTATAACTGCGCCGGCTACGAGAGCACCGCGGCCCTGTCTCTGCTCGAAGGCGTAATCGATATTTACATGCCGGATTTCAAATTTTGGGAACCGGCAACCGCGGCCCGGTATGCTGCCGCGCCTGACTATCCTGATCGGGCCCGGGAAGCCCTGGTGCGCATGCACCGCCAGGTCGGCGACCTGCGTCTGGACGAAAAGGGCCTGGCCCGATCCGGGCTGTTGGTCCGTCACCTGCTCATGCCAGGCTTGATCAAGGAAAGCGAGCAGATCCTCCGGTTCATTGCCACGGAGCTATCCACAGACACCTATGTCAATGTTATGGGGCAGTATCACCCCTGCGGCACAGCCGATCAGTTTGAGGAGTTGCAACGAACCATTACTCCCGAAGAGTACCGCCAAGCTATGGAGAGCGCCCGGCGCCTTGGTCTGTCGCGGATCGATCGTCCCGATTTCGACCGTCTTATACGGCAACTGCGCATCTGACTGATATTCCGCTTGACGACACACGGTACTTTTGCTATCTGACAGACTTACACGCTCTGTTTGGGCGTACTTTTTCCCATAAGGCATATTCGACAATGAACAACACCGCTATTACCGCCAACATTTTTATTACGCTTGCACTGCTCGTCGTCAGTGTGGTGGTCGTGGTGCGTAAACGAATCGAGGCGCCTTAGCGGGAAGAATCTTATAGTGTGAGATCACAACCCCTGCCGGCGCCAGCCGGCGGGGGTTTTTTTTTGCCTGCTCGACAGGATTACCAACCCAGGAGGAACCTACCATGCCCAGGCTCAGCGGCGCCCAGATCATTATCCGTCAATTGGAACGTCAGGGAATTCGAATTATTGCCGGCATACCCGGCGGGGCGAATCTGCCCCTGTATGATGCTCTTTCCACCAGCCAGACCATCCGCCATGTTCTTGCCCGCCATGAGCAGGGTGCCGGTTTCATTGCCCAGGGCATGGCCCGGTCCACTGGTGCCCCCGCCGTCTGTTTTGCCACCTCCGGTCCCGGAGCCACTAATATTCTTACCGCACTTGCCGATGCCTACCTGGATTCGGTTCCCGTTATCTGTATCACTGGCCAGGTTCCCCTGTCCCTGCTCGGCACCGATGCCTTTCAGGAAGTGGATACCTATGGCATGTCCATGCCCGTTACCAAGCATAATTTCTTGGTGCGGTCTGCAGCAGAATTGCTCACCGTTATTCCTAAAGCCTTTCATCTGGCCCGTTCCGGTCGACCTGGCCCGGTACTGATTGACGTGCCAAAGGATGTTCAAATGGAAAGCGTGGATTTCGAAGAATGGCCGAAACCGTGCCCTGACGTGCGCAACAGCTCCCATGATTCGGCGGCAGTCGAGGTTGTCGCTGGAATGATCAACGAGGCCGCACGGCCTGTCCTTTACCTCGGCGGTGGCGTTATCCACGCCGATGCGGCCACGGAGGTCCGACAACTGGCTGAGCAGGGGGCGATTCCCACGGTAATGACGCTCATGGGGTTGGGCATACTGCCCACGGATCATCCCTTGTCCCTGGGAATGCTGGGCATGCACGCTTCCCGTGCCACCAATCTGGCCATGGAGGAATGCGATCTCTTGATTGCCGCCGGTGTTCGCTTCGACGACCGGGCTACCGGCCGAATCAATGCGTTCTGTCCTCATGCCAAGGTTATTCATGTTGACATCGATGCCTGTGAAATCGGCAAATTGCGGTCCGTCGATGCCGGAGTCACCGGTGATGCCCGGCAAACGTTCAACGATCTTCTACCGTTGATCCGCCTGCGCAAACGACATACATGGAATGGTCGCATTCGCCAGTTGCAACAGGACTATCCCCGTTTTCATGACCATGATTTCGCACCGGGCAAACCTTTTTCCCTGATCAGGCGGGTGGCGGATCTGGCTGGTAAAGGAGCATTCATCACCACCGATGTGGGGAAACATCAGATGTGGGTCGCTCAAGCGTATCCACTTACTGCTCCGCGACAACTGCTCACTTCCGGCGGGCTGGGCACCATGGGGTTTGGTCTGCCTGCAGCCATTGGCGCTGCCCTGGCTTGTCCCGAACGACGGGTGGTCTGTTTTACCGGCGACGGCAGTCTGCAGATGAATATTCAGGAACTGGCCACCGCGGTAGAACAGCAGGTTGCTGTCAAAATCGTGGTGTTGAACAATCAGAGTCTCGGTCTGGTTCGCCAGCAGCAACGCCTGTTCTACGATCATCAGTATTTTGCCTCTTCGTATCAGATCGCTGTGGATTTCGCGGCCATTGCCCGGGGATTCGGTATGCAGGCCTACGATCTGGCAGATGCGAGCGATCCGGCGGCTGTGCTTACCCGGGCTATCCAGCAGCAGGGGCCCTGTCTGATTAATGTACCGATCAATATCGATGAGGAGGTCACTCCCATGGTACCGCCAGGCGCGGCCAACACCACCATGATAGGAGGCCACCATGCAAACCGATAAGCATACATTCAAGGAGGCTGCAACTATGCACACCGCAATCCTGCGACTAACCGTCAACAATCATCCGGGAGTGATGCTGCAGATCTGCGGTCTGTTAGCGCGCCGTAATTTTAACCTTGATGGTATCTTCTGCACTGCTATCGATCAGGGGGCGACCAGTCGTATTTGGTTGAAGGTCGACGAGACCGATAAGCTGGATCAGGTGATCAAGCAGTTGGCAAAGCTTGAAGATGTGCTGCAGGTGGAACAGAAAAGCGATGCCTTTTCCCGGTTTGCCGAGCTGGAGGCCGTTCTCGGCAAGGTCGAGTAAGTGCATCGGCGTTTTCCTTGAGGGTCCGGATCAGGCGGGGACAGGCCACTGCGCTGTTGACAAGGCAGCAGCTATACGATAAAAATAGCAACTCAGGAATGTTTTCTAATGTGAAAGGGTAATACTCCGAAAAAGACCAATGAAACACTATGTCGCGGCAGCGGCGGCGATGAACACAGTTCATTGGCGACCGGTTGCTCCTTAACACATTGCATACCGAAACTGCTCGCCATGGACTGACAACCCGGTCCATGGCTTTTTTTCAGCCTGGACCGCAACGGTACAGGCTTTTTTTTTTAGAAAAAAGACTCCTTTGAAGGTCCGTTCCCGGCGCCAACTGCTTTTCAATATTGCCACAGGAGATTGATATGAACAACGAAGTCACCATCCGCTTTGCCGAACGCATGAATCAGTTGCCGCCCTACCTGTTCGGTATAATAAACAAAATTAAAATGGAGAAGCGGTGGCAGGGTATTGATGTGATCGATCTCGGCATGGGCAATCCCATGGATCCGACACCGGACAAGGTGACGGAAAAGCTCTGCGAGGTGGCGGTTGATCCGAAGACCCACCGTTACCCAGCCGCCGGCGGCCTGAAAAATCTGAAACGGGAGATCGCCCTGTATTACAAACGGAAATACGGGGTTGAACTGAACGGTGAGGACGACGTCATCTGTACCATTGGTTCCAAGGAAGGGATCTCTCATCTCTGTCTGGCCTTGCTCGGTCCCGGGGATACGGTTCTGGTGCCTTCACCGTTTTTCCCTATTCACGTCTACGCTGCTGTCATTGCCGGTGCCAGCGTTCTGCGTTTCCCCTTGGGGTCGGAGGAAGAGTTCCTCCGCCAGGTCAGCGATATGTGTAAATCGATCTATCCCGCACCCAAACTGGTGATGCTGAACTATCCTCACAATCCCACCGGTACCTTGGCCTCCAGGGAGTTTTTCGTGGAGATGGTCAAGCTTGCCAAGCGCTTTAATTTTATGGTGATCAACGATTTTGCCTACGGGCAGATCACCTACGACGGCCTGGTCGCGCCGTCTCTTCTCGAAATTCCGGGAGCACTGGATGTCGGTGTTGAGTTCGGTTCGTTCTCCAAATCCTACAATATGGCCGGTTGGCGACTCGGTTACTGCGTCGGCAACAAGGAAATGGTCGGCGGACTGGCCAAGATCAAGGGATACTACGATTACGGCATCTTCTCCGCCATTCAGGTAGCCGGTATTGTCGCCATGCGCGACTGCGACGATACCATTGTCGAGCAGGTGGCTGTCTATCAGAAGCGAAGGGATGTCTTGTGCGACGGTCTGTCCCGCATGGGCTGGGATGTGGAAAAACCGAAAGCCGGGATGTTTCTTTGGATCAAGATTCCGGAACCCTATATCCAGATGGGATCGATCCGTTTTTCCATTGAGATGATGAATCGGGCCAACGTGGCCCTGGCGCCGGGTGCTGGATTCGGCGAGGAAGGGGACGGCTATCTCCGTCTGGCTCTGGTGGAAAATGAAAACCGCATCCGCCAGGCCCTCAAGCAGATGAAACGCGCTCTGGTGGAGATCGATCATGAGATCAAGGCGGGAACGTTCAGCCTCAAGGATAACGGTGAACAGGCATAACCTCGCCGGAGGCTGCCATTGACCTGTCGGTTGGATCGGTTATGACGGTTTGTGATAGGTACGCAAGGCATCTGTAGAAAAGGGAAATATCCATGTCACGTATCCTGATCATTGACACCCATGAGGATTTTATCACCACCCTTTCCGGTGAAATTGCCCATATGGGGCATCAGGTCGATACAGCCCGTGCTCTGGGGGAGGCGCTTGAGCTGGCAGCATCCCGATCTTTCGATGTGATCTTTCTCAACGCTGAGATGCCGGATGGCAAAGGGATTGATATTCTTTCCACCCTGCTGGAAAAACCCTCTATGCCGGAAGTGATTCTGTTTGCTGATGTCGGCAATCCCGATGTGGCAGAACATGCCATTAAAATGGGTGCCTGGGATTATGTGGAGCGGCCAACGACGACTCGGGCTATGGCGCTTTCCCTGGTGCGTGCCATGCAGTACCGGGCAAAAAAGGTGCCGCGGCACCCGCATGCTGTCCTCAAGCAGGAGACGCTGGATGACATCGTCGGCAGCAGTTCGCAGATGAAACAATGCATGGATCGGCTGGCTTTGACTGCGGGCAGTGATGCCAATGTGCTCATCTCTGGCGAAACCGGGACCGGCAAGGAGCTTTTCGCCTGGGCTATTCATAATAACAGCCGCCGTGCGGGCAAGCGTTTTGTCGTGGTCGATTGCGCAGCACTTCCTGACACTCTTGTCGAGAGCACTCTGTTCGGATTCGAGCGTGGTGCCTTTACCGGGGCAGAAAAATCACAGAGCGGTCTGGTCAAGAGGGCGGACGGGGGCACTCTGTTTCTCGATGAGGTGGGGGAATTGCCGCTTTCAGTGCAGAAATCGTTTTTGCGTGTCCTTCAGGAGCACAAATTCCGACAGGTCGGCGGCGGTCCGGAGATTCGAAGCGATTTTCGATTGATTGCGGCGACCAACCGAGATCTGAATGCCATGGTGCGTCGCCATCAGTTCCGCAAAGATCTCTTGTTCCGCCTGCGTGCTTTCGCCATGGAGTTGCCGCCCCTGCGCAACCGTCTTGATGATATTCGTGAAATTACTGTTCATCACGCTGCCAAGTTGTGCGAGAGCTATGGTCTGGCCAGAAAAACGTTCTCTCCTGATTTTTTTGATGTACTTGGCCGGTATGAGTGGCCTGGTAATGTCCGTGAGTTGGTCAATGCCCTGGAACGAGCCGTTTCTGCGGCCAGTCATGAGCCCGTGATTTTCCCAAAGCATCTCCCCGTCTATATCCGGGTGCACCTCGCCCGGGCTTTGGTCGAGCAAGGACAGGAACAGAGCGTCTTGGCAAGCAGATCCCTGCAATCGGCCAGTCAGAATGCGAAACCGCTGCCCAGGCTGGCCGAAGTCCGAGACGCCGCAATTACCGATCTCGAACAGCAGTATTTGCGTGAACTGATGCCGCTTTCCAGCACCATGGCTGAGGCCTGTGCTATCTCCGGACTGTCTCGTTCGCGTCTCTACGCACTCCTGAAAAAGTACGGTATTCCTTCTTGTTTTCGAATTTCCTGAGAAGATCTGTCGTTCTGCTAATCCTGCCATAATAGATATAATCTTGCCGCGCGAGACTAAGTCCTGCACGGCAAGATTATTTTTCTTGAGCCTTGTTTTTCTTTTTTTTCAAAAAAACATATCGTTAACTATTTTTTTCAGGTGCCTGTCAGGGGGCTAAAGCTGTATGGATCGGTTTTTGTATAACAACATGGCACTGCAATGTAATCACTGAGGTAGTAACGTACACAGAGAACGGTCAGCGAACATTCGACTCGCCGTCAATCGAATCGAGCCCGGATGACTGTTGTACCTGCCTGCGGCGGCTTCAATCGCTCCCGCGGCAAAAAGCAGCAATAGACATTCGCCGTCAACTTTGGTTGTACATAGTGCAACTCTTCACCCGTTGTGCAGCGTCGCAACGGGCGTCCTTCGAACGCGGGTTCACCTTCCGTCTCTGCTGTACCAATCTGGCAACACAATTTAGGAGAATTTCGTGAAAAGGAACGGTTATCTATCCACACTCTGTACCTGCCTTTTGGCCGCCCCCGTCCTGATGGCAACGTCCCTTTCAGTCCATGCAAAAAGTATCGGTAAAGATCAGGTAAACATCCGCTCGGGCCCGAGTGCCAACAATAGCATCGTCTTTGAAGCTCCCCTGGGATACCCCATAGAGGTTAAAAAACAGGAGGGGAAATGGGTCTATTTTCGTGATTGGGAAAATAATACCGGTTGGGTCTATAAGCCTCTTGTTTCCAATATCAAGACGGCTGTCATTCTCGTGGAAAAAGCAAATGTTCGCAGTTCGGCCAGCACACGATCGAACATCGTCGCAAAGGCCGAGATCGGTGAGATTTACAAGGTGCTCGGCACGAAGAACAACTGGGTGCGGCTGGGGTATTACCACGGAGGCTCGCCTCTCGGTTGGATCCGGGCCGATTTGGTTTTCGGTGAATAAGGAGATGCCCGACCGACTTTGTTGAAAACTGACGAGGCCGTCTCTGTTTGCACAAACGGAAGTCGGCCTCTTTCTTTTCGCGGGTTCCCATAAAGAGAAGAGCCAGCTACGGCGCTTTGCACAGAAAAACTGTTTTCACGACACGGAAAGTATACTCAATGCGATATGGGTAACGGCTCCCTGGGGAAAGTGGTTTTCTGTCTGATCCGGGCGTTGTGATCAAATTTTCAGTATCCGA
The DNA here is from genome assembly GCA_041622895.1 of Desulfobulbus sp. Lineage (GTDB taxonomy): Bacteria > Desulfobacterota > Desulfobulbia > Desulfobulbales > Desulfobulbaceae > Desulfobulbus. The sequence continues at coordinate 15,743 of JBFJXW010000039.1, forward strand.
ATAGAATCCGATATTTATGGAAAAATATTGAGTATGTTGTATCTTTAACGCAAATGCTCCATTGCTAAGGTGGTCTACAACGAAATCGAGGTGGACGCTTATGAATGAACCGTTTATCGTTAAAGATTGTACCCTTATCTCCATTGCCACGGGAGAAGAGGCTCAAAATCTGCGTGAGCTCAGTGATCGCGTAGAGTCCATCCGTCCCGGCTGCATCTATTATCATTTTTGGGGCGGCATGTTACGTTCCAGTTTTGATGAACCGGAGTATATGAATGATTTTGCAGCCTGGGCTTGGCGCAGTCTGCACGATACCCGTCTGGCCGAGCGTTTGGCCATCATCGACCCAACACACTTTAAAAATATAGAAGATCTGCGCCAGGAACTGGTAGATGTCATTCAGGAACGGCTTGCGGAGAGTGAATACGTGCCGTGGGCCATATCCGGGCAGCGTTTCAAATTTATCCGTTCGCAGATTGTCGTCTTTGATACCGGCAAACGAATCAACCGGCCCAGTGAGATGGCAGAACGGATTGCTAAAATGTCCCTTGGGTCCATTTTCTATCATTTTATCGATGCGCGACGGAGAACGGAGAGCGGGCGAAGTGATTTTGTCGAATGGCTGCAGATTTTTAACGGCGGTCGGTACAGTGATTTAGTCAGGCGGGTCAAGAGCATCGATCCTTATTTCACTACCTTGGCCGAACTACGACTTGAGCTCGCTGCGGTTTTTGAAAATTGTCCAGCGGAGGGGTAAGCGTGATGAGCGGTTTACTGGAAAGGTATGCACAGATAGTCGGCAACGAGGTCATTGATCATCTCCGGCAGCTGGCGGAGCCGCTCAAAGGCATGAAGGTCATTCACGTCAATTCCACCCGAGAGGGCGGAGGTGTGGCCGAGATCCTCAGTTGGCTGATCCCTTTAAAAAATGAACTGGGGCTCGATACCGAGTGGGAGGTCATCACCGGCGACAAGGAGTTCTATCAGTGTACCAAAAGTTTTCATAACGGCTTGCAGGGCAACCCGGTGGATATCCCACCCGATTTGCTCAGCGCCTATGAAAAGACCAACAAAGAAAATGCGGAACGGTTGCACGATAAGCTCAAAGAGGCGGATTTCGTTTTTATCCACGATCCGCAACCGGCACCGCTGCTGCAGCTCTGCCCAGACCGTAAAGGCAAATGGGTGTGGCGCTGCCACATCGACCTGAGCCGTCCGTACCGGGCGGTATGGAAGTATCTGCGGGAACACGTTGTGGGCTATGATGCCAGCATCTGGTCACTGGCTGATTTTGCGCAACCCCTGCCGCATCCTCTCTACCTGCTGGCGCCCAGTATCGATCCACTGAGCGAGAAAAACATGGAACTGCTTCCGGATGAAGTTAGCGCCGTTTTCGACCGCTACGGTCTTAATCCAGACCTGCCTCTTATTACACAGGTTTCCCGTTTCGATCATTTCAAGGATCCGCTGGGAGTGATCCATGCGTATCGGCTGGTCAAGGAGTTCACCTCGTTACAACTGGTACTGGCGGGTGGCGGGGCCACCGACGATCCGGAAGGAGAAGAGGTGCTGCGCGAGGTCCGGGCGGCAGCCGGAGACGATCCCGACATCCATATCCTTCTGCTCCCCTCGGATGCGCATCGTGAAATCAACGCGTTGCAGCGGGCCTCCGATATCTGCCTGCAGAAATCCACCAAAGAGGGCTTTGGCCTCACCGTGACCGAAGCCATGTGGAAGGGAAAACCGGTAATCGGCGGCGATACCGGGGGGATTCGTCTGCAGGTGGTCAACCATCACACCGGCTTTCTCGTCAACACGCCGGAGGGAGCAGCGCTGCGTATACGCTATCTGCTCAAAAACCGCGACCGGTTGGCGGGGATGGGCCGCAAGGCCAAGGATTTCGTTCTCAACAATTTCCTGGTCACTCGGCATGTACGCGAGTATCTCACCTTGATGTTTGCCATCATGAACGAAAATATTGATAGGATCGAGCTGTAATGACGGATGCGAACAAGACACCAAGAGCGATTACCGACATGCCCGATTTCTGGGACACTGTCCGAGATGCGGAGGTACGGTTCCTGGGCCTGGATTATGACGGTACGCTGGCTCCTTTTCACGTCGACCCCATGCAGGCCCGGCCACTCCCGGGCGTTCCGGAATTGCTGCGGATTTTGGCCGCCGGCGATGACACTGAGCTTGCCATTGTTTCCGGCCGCCCTGTGGCCGAGGTGATGGCCCTGCTCGATAATATCCCGGTAACCATCGTCGGCAGCCACGGGTATGAACTGTGGCCCGCCGACGGCGCCTGTGTCACCAGGGAGCCGAACCCGGAACAGCAGCAGGGGCTTGAACAGGCCAAATCGTTGGCACTGCAACGTGGATACGGGTATAAACTGGAATACAAAATTGCTTCCCTGGCGATGCATACACGGGGGCTGGAGAGCGAATTGGCCGCTGCCATGGAAACGGAGATGGTGGCCCAATGGGGTGCGCTTGCACCGCGCTACGGTCTGGAATGCAGGCGATTCAACGGCGGCGTCGAAATCCGTTGCACCGGTTGGCATAAAGGCGATGCCGTCGCCTCTCTGCTGGACCTTCAGCCGAATAATGTTTTTGCCGTATATATAGGCGATGACGACACCGACGAGGATGCTTTTCGCATGGTTCGTGATCGTGGGCTCGGTATAAAGGTAGGCAATCCCTCTCGGACGACTGCGGCACGGGGATTTCTCCCGGACTGTCAGGCTGTCGAAGATTTTTTGCGGACCTGGATCAACTATACCTCTGGGCAAAGGAGCGTAAGATAATGGAAACAACCCGTCTGACCGTCGTGTCCAATCGCTTAGCAATCATTGTCGACAAGGATGATGACGGACAATGGACCATCAAACCCGGATCCGGCGGCTTGGTAACGGCGTTGGGTCCCGTGCTGCGCGACCGTGGCGGCTTGTGGATCGGCTGGCTGGGGTCAAATCTCCAGGGAGCTCTGGATGAAGATTCGCTGACGGATTTGCTCGCCCAGGGGTCGCGGGAAACCGGCTATTCGCTGAAACCCGTGGAACTCAGCGATGAAGAGATCGAGAAATATTATTTCGGTTTTTCCAATGAGATTCTCTGGCCTCTGTTCCATGACATGCCTTCGCGCTGCAATTTTGATCCCGCCTATTGGAGGGTTTACGAGCAGGTGAACGGTAAGTTTGCCCAAGTGGTTGCCGACAATACCAAGGAAGAGGAAGATTATGTCTGGGTACACGATTATCAGCTGATACTGGTTGCGGCCAAACTGAAACAAATGGGGGTAAAGCGGCAGACCGGATTTTTTCTCCACATTCCCTTTCCACCGCTGGATGGCTTTGTCCGTCTGCCCTGGCGCTTTCAGATTTTGGAAGCCCTGTTGCAGTACGATCTGGTGGGTTTCCAAACCGTGCGCGATCGGCGCAATTTCATAGACTGTGTCCGTATGCTGATGCCTGAATCGCGGGTGACCGGTCATGGTCAAATAGCCCGTTGCCTGACACCGGAAAGGGAGGTCATGATTGGTACGTTTCCCATCAGTATTGATTATAAACAATTCGCCGAATTCGCCGCGACCCGGGAGGTTGAGAACCAGGCTTGGATTATCCATGCCAACTTGCCGGAACGCCAGTTAGTCCTTGGTGTTGACCGCCTGGACTACACCAAGGGCATCCCCGATCGACTCAAGGCCTTTGCCAATGTTCTGGAGCGATATCCGCAGTTGAGGAGAAAGGTGAGCCTTGTCCAGGTGGTTGTGCCCAGCCGTCAGGATGTCCCCGAATACGAAGCACTCAAGCGCGATATTGAGCGGTTGGTGGGCGAAATCAACGGTCGTTTTACCGAGGTGGGCTGGACACCCATTCACTATATCTATCGATCGCTCAACCGTGTTGAGCTACTGGCCTATTACCGCACCTGCGAAGTTGCGCTGATCACACCGCTCAAGGATGGCATGAATCTGGTGGCTAAGGAATTTTGTGCCTCCTCCATTGAAAATAATGGTGTGCTCATTCTCAGCGAATTTGCCGGGGCTGCGGCGCAACTCCATACCGGAGCGCTGCTGGTGAATCCCTACGACATTGAAGGTGTTGCCGACGCCATATTTGAGGCGTGCACCATGGACGGAGAGGTACGCCGTGGCCGCATGGAAAAAATGCGGCGTTCTATCCAGAAAAGTAATATCTTCCACTGGGTCAATACCTTTCTCCGCGCCGGCGTCCACAAAGATCTCAATCAGTTTCCCAAGGCCGAATTCTATGTGCCCAAGCCCTCGTCCTTTGAGTCCTGAGGCACTATCGACCGATTGACGGTTTCAGAGGAACTGTCTTGTCTGTTCTTGCGCGCCCTGCTCTCAAGGATTTTTTTTAGTACCCCCCTGATGGGCACCATGAAAAGAGATGAGCTGGACATTTCCGCAAATACCATGAAATACTTTTGTGGAGGTTTCCCGTATCAAGACGATCGGGTAAGTGGAGAGTTGAGATACACCTTGCGGTGCGTGAGCGATTGGAGTATCACATTTTTTTACGCCAGATACGTTCCTCGGTCCGGAAACCCTCCCGCCGACAGCGGTAAGGCCTTGCTCTTTCTTTCCCCGATTTCCCGCAATTCGGGGTGCCCGTACCATTCGGACTGTACCAATGTTTCCTTTTTTTGAATTGCCTCCCTAAACAGCGCTTTTCTTCGCATTTTCATTGTATCACCATAAAAAAACAGCACCGTTGTGTTCTGTCTGCAGTCCAAGAAGGAAATGCTCCTGAAGGGAGCAGCGCGGTGTTGTTTGCCGAAATATCAAATCAGAAGAGAAGAGAACGAAAATGTCTATTGTGACCATTGCACGCGGCTCATACAGCCGCGGTAAAGAGGTAGCTGAAAGGTTGGCAACCAAATTGGGATATGAATGCCTCTCCCGCGAAGTGCTGCTTGAGGCCTCTGAAGAATTCAATATCCCCGAGATCAAACTCATCAGAATGCTGCATGATTGCCCCAAAATTCTTGATCGATTGTTCGATGGTTCCGAGCGGTATGTGAAATACTATCGTTCGGCTATTCTGCAGCACGTCCGCAATGATAATATCGTTTATCATGGGCTGGCCGGTCATTTTTTCCTCAAGGATATCCCTCACGTCCTCAAGATCAGAATAAATGCCGATATGAACACCCGGGTGGAGGAGGAGATGAAACGGGAAAATATTTCGGCTGACGAGGCTTTATCTATTTTGAAGAAAGATGATGAAGAGCGTCGAAAATGGAGTCTTGAGGTGTATGGTGTCGATACCTGGGATAGCCGTCTCTATGATATGGTTATCAATATCAGTACGTTGACGCTTGAAGATGCTGTCGACATCATTTACGGGGTGCTGCAGAAACCGACATTCCAGTCAACGTTTGAATCAAGAAAATTGGTTGCCGATATGGCGTTTGCAGCAAAAAAACAAGCGGATACCATAAAGGCTATGGGGTCCACCTTGTTTTGAAAGGAGGCGGTACCCAACTTCCGTTAACGCTTTGCTCTGTTCTGCTTCGGCCTGTCCGGTGCGCTGACGCGCCGGTCAGGCCGAGTTCGTTTTCATCGGTGCTCTTTTTTGAAAAAGGCTAACAGAGCGTAGAGGGTGGTCAGCGGATGCGGCGGACAACCGGGAATGTAGAGGTCCACCGGGATAAGAGCGTTGAGGTCGCCAACGATTTCACGGGAACCATGGAACGGTCCGCCGGAAATGGAGCAGCAGCCGCTGGCAATAACCACTTTGGGTGCAGGGACGGCTGCGTAGGTGTCCAGCAGGGCGGTCTTCATGTTGTTGCTGATCGGTCCGGTAACATGGATACCGTCGGCATGCCGGGGTGAGGCGACAAAGTCGATGCCGAAACGGGAGAGGTCGAAGAACGGCGTACCCAGAACATTGGTGTCGGCCTCACAGGAGTTGCAGCCACCGGCTGAGACCTGGCGAAGTTGCAGGGAGCGGCCGAACAGCTTTTTAAAATGGCTTTTGGCATGTGCCGCCAGATCGGGCAGGGAACCGTTGGTGAGCAGATCCTCGCGACAGGCGGCCCCCATCTCGAAATTCTGACTGAAGCGGACAAAAGCGCCATCCGCCACCTGGGCACACTGGCCGCAGAAGGTGCAGCGCCCCAGATCAATCTTTTTCTCCTCTACCAGTATAGCGTCCTGCGGACAGCAATCCGCGCATTGGCGAACAATGGCAGGATCACACTCCGGATTAATCTCGGGCAGTCCGCGATATCTGGAGTAGAGGTTGATCGGGGTTTTGGGATAGGTGGTGGTCCTGTATCCCTGTTCCAGTCTGTTGCTGATTACTTTGAACATGGTGTACCCTTGTCCTTGTCGTGTTGTACGCCTGTTGTCCTCTTGTCCTTGTCCATGACTGTCCTTCTTACAGGTCAAATCCGCAGTAACTGAGGTTGAAACTCTTGTTACAGAGAGGAAAATCGGAAATTTCCTGATTTCGCAGGGCCATGGCCAGTCCTGTCCAGTTGTGGAACGAAGGGTCCTTGACTTTGTAGCGTTCAATCCGGCCGTCGCCGTCGGTCAGCAGGCAATGGGAGACTTCGCCTCGCCAACCCTCGTTGAGGGTAACGACAAAACTCGCCGGTGCCAGCCGATGTTCTGTTATGGTCACAGCCCGGTGCGGTTCCTCGCGCCCTGCCAGGAGCATCTCAATAAGTTTTAGAGAATGCATGATCTCTTCCCGCCGCACCATGGCCCGGCTGTAGACATCGCCGTTGGTGGCGTTGTTGCTGTTGGCGGGCAGATCGGCGTATCGTTCGGTTGGAAAAAATTCGCGGACATCATATTCCAGTCCTGAAGCCCGGCCGCAGTAGCCGACCAGTCCCAGTTGATCGGCGACCTTGCGGCCGACTGTGCCGGTAGCTTCAAACCGGGCGAGCACGGTATGGGCGGAGAACAGCAGGTCGCAGACATGCATGATTTCCGGCCGCAGTTCGTTGAGTTTGCCTTTAATGATGTCGCGCTGTTCAGCCGTCATGGGTTGGGTTACACCACCGGGACGAATCAGGCTTTTGCCGAAGCGATTGCCGCAGAGCGTCAGCAGCAGATTGAGAAACTCGCCCCGGATCCGTCCGAAATAGGCGGCGGGTGGGTTAAAGGCGACATCACCGCTCAGAGCACCCAGGTCGCCAAGATGATTGGCGATTCGTTCCAGTTCCATGGCAATGGTGCGCACCGTGGCCGATCCTGTATCGACCTTGAGACCGGCAAGGGCCTCGAGAGCCTGGCAGCAGCACAGGTTGTGGCCGATGGCGGTATCGCCGGCAATTGCCTCGCAGATAACCGGGAGCCGTTTTTGGGGCACATCGACCAGCATCCGCTCTGCGCCCCGGTGCTGGTAGCCCAATTGAATCTCCAGATGCAGCACCTCTTCGCCGGCGCATTGGAAACGGAAATGGCCGGGCTCGATGATACCGGCATGGACCGGGCCGACGCCGACTTCATGGATCGATTCGCCGTGGACCTGAAAATAGTCATAGTTACCGGGTATAACGGTGTCATAGTTGTTGTCGAAGACATCGGGTTTGCCGGAATAATTGCCATGGTAGCGAACCATTTTCAACCACGGATGACCAGCCGGTCGCAGGCCATACTGCTCGGCAATCTCGCGTTCAAAGAGATGAAATTTAGTGCCGGCGCTCAGGGTGAGGGAGGGGAATTCGTCCTGAAC
>JBFJXW010000040.1:0-23258 GCA_041622895.1 Desulfobulbus sp.
GGGCCGGCCGGGACAGGCAGCAGAGCCGGGCTCCTGCAGTTCTGGAAATTCCGGGTAAAGGCCGCGTTCTCATTTTTGCATACGGTACCGACACCAGCGGCGTCCCTCCCGACTGGGCTGCCACGGATAACAGGCCGGGCGTCAATTGGCTCTCCGACATTGCAGAGGATGCGGTCGTACGGATTGCACAGGATGTCGCTGCAATTAAACAACCGGGCGATCTTGTCCTGGTCTCGCTTCATTGGGGGGGAAACTGGGGCTATGCGGTTTCCCCCACGGAGAGACATTTTGCCCATGGGCTTATCGATGATGCGGGGGTTGATGTCATTTATGGCCACTCCTCCCATCATGCCAAGGGAATCGAGGTGTATAAGGGCCGGCTTATCCTGTACGGTTGTGGTGATTTTCTTAACGACTACGAAGGGATCGAAGGGTACGAGCAGTATCGCGGCGACCTCACTCTAATGTATTTACCAAGCTTTGAGCCATTGACCGGCAGGCTTGTCGCGATGCGCATGATTCCCATGCAGATCCGACGTTTTCAGACCATACATGCACGGCTCGATGATAACCAGTGGCTCATGCGGGTATTGAACAGGGAGGGGAAACGATTCGGTACCCGGCTGCTCCTGAATTCGGACGGCTCTCTTGCCCTCAAGTGGGATTGAAAGAAGGTCGGCGTTGACAGTCAGGGGCGGTTGCGGGCTTGATCGAAGCCCATGAATGAACAGGAGGGAGAAGATGAAACAGAACCTGTCAATACCCCTTGTGCGGCAGATCATGACGGAGTTTGCCGCGCAAACCGGGCTTTCGCCGGTCAGAAGGCCGCCGCGCCGGTATCTGTGGACCGACGCCTTTGCCGTGTGCACTTTTCTGGAGCTGTTTCGCCAAACCGGTGACGACAGCTTCAGGTTGCTTGCCCTCACCCTTGTGGATCAGGTCCATGAGACTCTCGGCCGTTATTCTGAACATGACGCCAGAACCGGATGGATCAGCGGTCTGGGCGAGGACGAGGGGCGATTGCATCCTACTGCCGGCGGCCTGCGCATCGGCAAGAGGATGAACGAACGCGGGCCCGCCGACCCCTTTGACGAAGAAATGGAATGGGATCGTGACGGACAGTACTATCACTACCTGATCAAATGGATGCACGCCCTCCAGTGCGTGGGTACGGTCACCTCGAAAGGGGAGTATTGCACATGGGCACGAGAGCTTGCCCAAAAGGTGCATGCCGGCTTTGTCTTTTCTCCGGGCACAGACGGGCGGAAATATATCCACTGGAAGATGAGCATAGACCTCACTCGCCCCCTGGTTTCGTCCATGGGGCTCCACGACCCCTTGGAAGGATATATCATCTACAGCCAGCTGCAGGCAGGCCAGAGCGATAAACCGAATGAATCGTCCCGTTTGGATCTGTCAGGTGAGATCGAAGAGTTAGCCGATATTTGCAGCGGGCTGACCTGGACGACCGAAGACCCTCTGGGCATTGGCGGTCTGTTGTGCAATGCACACCAGGTGGCACAGATGATGGTCAGAGACAGGTTCCAGCAGGGTGCTCTGCTGTTGGCCTTGCTTGACGCATCCCTCCAGGGGCTGGAGTCCTATTTAAGGATGAACCCGTTGCAGCTTCCTGCAGAGTACCGTCTCGCATTCAGGGAATTCGGTCTGTCCATTGGCATGCATGCGCTTGAACGGCTTGGCGAGGTGATACAGAAGGAGACAAGCACCTTTGCAGAGAGTGCTGCACTGCAAACACGTATCGAGAAGCTCATGCGCTACCAGCCGGTGTGCGAGCAAATTGAGAACTTCTGGCATGAGGCTGCCAACAGAGAGGTCGATGCCTGGCGGGAGCATCGTGCCATCAATATGGTCATGCAGGCGACAAGTTTGGCTCCTGATGGATTTTTGCAGGTTCCTTGAGGGACTTGGTGGCTGTCAGGGGTACTGTTTGCGGGCTGACCCAAATACTTCACGAAGAAAAAAAGTGGGGTAAAATTGATGATTACAAAGTAGATTCAGGCTTCTAAGGGAGATCTGAAATTTCCAAAATAATTTATCCGGATAAATGAAATGGCCTATTGTATGTACTACCAGGTTGAGCAACTCCATCGACCAAAATCAAGAGAAGTTAAACCAACAAGACGGCAGACCACGAGCGGTTTTGTTTATATTCCGTATTGCTCACACCCCTCGGGAGAATTTAGCTTAACGAACGTAAAGTTATCGATAAAGGCTACTGATGCATTGAGGTGCAACGGCGATCTATCAAAATGCCAACTTGAGAAAAGCAAGGAATGATCGGTGCACAAGCTCAAGCCAAAAAGAAAAACAGCCCAGCTTCGCATAAACCGCAACAGAAAATGAAATTGAAGCCATTTCAAACGTTTTTTTTGATAATTACACTATGGTTTTTTCATTCTGCCGGTAATTTCGCAAATGCAGAGGCGATTACGGGAACCATTGATTCGGTGATAAAAGGTGATTCAATCTCAATTATAAGCAAGGGAAAAGAGGTTGAAGTACGTTTGTTTGGTATCGACACCCCTGAAAAAACCCAAGCATTTGGTCAAGATGCCAGGAATTTTACCGGTTCGATGGCTTCCGGAAAAGAGATTCGGGTAACACCAATAACGAAAGATCCTGATGGCAGAACCGTTGCTATGGTTTTCGTCAACGGCGTCAATTTGAACGAACAGATAATTAAGCAGGGTTTCGGATGGGTATCCCTTCAATACTGCCGAGAGAGATTCTGTGCCGATTGGTTGAAGCTTCAATTGATTGCAAAAGCTTCACAGAAAGGATTGTGGGCAGATGCACATCCAATACCACCATGGGAATATCGACAAAATCGACGGAATAGCAGTGAAAGCAATGGCCGTGCATTGGCGGTTATTCCCTCAGCCGGTGGTACAAACGTACCTGGCGGATCCGTTGCATATCGTGGAGACAGGGAGAGCCATGTCTTCCATAGTTCCGCCTGTAAGGATTTTAAATGCCCTAAATGTACGGTCAGTTTCAGTTCAATATCGGAAGCTCTTGATGCGGGCTATAAGCCGCATCGCGAATGCTTGCTGAAATAACCAGGTAGGGTTGTCACCGACAGACGACGCAAAGCAAAGAAGAGGGGGGCGACCGGTAGGCGGGCGAAAAACCAACATGAATGGTATGCCATCCCTTTTCACGCCACTTGTTATTCCACGAAGCACACCCTGCTTACAGTAAGTCCATCTCGGCAAACCGGAAATAGCTCCACAGCATGGCCGCCAATCCTTCAGGGATAACCGCTAATTCCGCCTGTTGAATGACCACGAGGTCGCCGGATTCCGGTTCGGAAGTAAAAAAGGTGACATCGCCGTCCTGTGATACCACAATTGCAACCGATTCGGGTTGTGCATGGGCAAACCTGGCGGCAGACTGGTGTCTGGTCCCCCCAAGATCCATTATGTTAACAGCTCTGCCGCTATCGCCTTCTACCGGTTTATAGACCCGGATGCTTGCAGGAGGGGTCTGGTGTTGGGCAAGGATGATTTTGGCGCCAAAACAATAGACAAACCGATCAAAAGACATGGCCAGTGCACCATCCACGGCTGTCAGTCTGGCGATATGTCGACACTGCTGCTCTATCTGCTCCCCCAATCGTCTTAGATTCTCCATCTCGGTGATTGGTTTGTTTTTGATCAAGGCCCCGAAAAAATCTGTGACGGTCGCCATTAACGAAGGCTTCTGGGCTACGTCATAGTCATGTTCAAGAAAATTTGCCCCACCGGTGTAGGGAACAGGCGTGTCGATCGAGAGGCGCCAATCCTCGGTCTCCGGTACCACCAGAAGCGTTCCTCCCCGACAATGCTCACGCATTTTTCTTGCAATAGTCAACAGCGACATATATCGGACCAGACGCAGCATTGTATCATTCTGCTGGGTTGTTGGTGATGACAACTTGGCGGTGACTTTTCCCATCAGGTGCGAATGATCGACGAAAAAGGCTTGATTGCCATGCAGTGCCGCCAGACTTTTGCCGCCAAAGGTTATCAACACTCTTCCGGGCCCAATGGCTTCAACACACAGATTGGCAATGAGTGTGTTTGCGGACCGTGTCTTAAATCCCCAGACAGTAAGTTTCTCTTCTTCATCCGGCCAGACACCGATATCAGCACGTGGGTTTTCCAGTGCGGCTCCCAATTTGACGAGATTTTTCACATCAAAACTGATCGGGGTGTCAAATTTAAAGGTATCGAATGCGTCATCAGCAGGATTAAGGACGAGAGAAACGGTCACGGTATTTCCCTCATCGGTGGCAAAACTTGTCCAGATCGCCGTATCGATCATATGTGAAATATGATCCGGTGAGGGGAGGAAGGTGACCTCCTGGAAAAGGCTGCCGAAGATTGTCGATGGCGTGGCTGATTCGACCAGCAGATGTATGCGTTTCCACAATTCTGCTACGAACTCAGAATTTAAACTGTAGGTGGTATGTATCATGGGAAAAGAGCTGTTTCCTGGCGTTTGAGAAAATGGGTAAAGCTGGTGACGAGTTATGTTCAGTAACAATATAAAAAAACATATTACAATGAGAATTAGTCGCTTCGGGAGATGGAGCCTGTCTCATTATTGTACTCATTGCACCCTGCCTTAACGCTGAGTTGCTGGTATTGTTGTAAAAAGAAAAAAAACGACAACCAGGCTGACAACTCAGGCCACCAAGGCACCATGGGCCTGCACATTCTGCCCGCTGATCCAGCAGGCATTTTCGGAATATAGCCCCCCAGTGGGAAGGGGCCTGGAAGTCCAGCTTTGCTCAAGTTGAGCGATTCCTGCAGGAGTTGTGTGTGAGGTGTTCTAAATGATGTGGCGGCTGAAGGAAAGGATGTTTTCCGCTCAAGCGGACGAAAAGGCCATATTTTTCCGTTTTTTCAAAAAAACAATATGGGCGTGATGTGGTCTTGTTGATAACGAATTGATATTATGTGTAAAAATAAAATACTTCGGGGTGGTTCTTTTTTTGCATTGTGTAACCCGTGTATTCTTCGATGGCTATTTATGATGTGAATAGAAATGTGGCGGAAAGGCGGTGACTATGAAACGTGTTGTTCAGATAAGTGTACTTTTTTTGTTGTTATTTTTTGTTTTCCTCAATCAGGAAAGGCGATTGAAATCACTGACACTTTACTTCTTGAGGCCAAAATAATTGAGGGCGAGCCATTTGGCATCACCGGCGCGCCTCATACGTTCTATGCGTATTTTTCGTACGATGATGCATTGTTACTTGTGGACGGCACGTATCGCAACCAGCTCAGTAATTTCGAACTTACCATTGGTGCCACCCAATGGGCATTTAATGATATTCTAGACCATTCCATAGCCGTTGAAAGTGGAAAGGTCGTTGATTTCTTTCTGGATGTAATACCAAGCGCTATCGGTTCGGATAAACGAATAAGTATCTCGGATGTAGCCAGTGATATTCAGTGGCGAGCTGTTGATGCATACACACGTCCAACGCCCGAATTAACAGGATCGTACAGTATTGCTCAGGGACGTATTGTGGCGGAAACCGCACCGGTACCGGAGCCATCCACACTGCTTCTCTTTGGAGCAGGTTTGGCAGGCTTCGCAGGATTATCTAGAAGAAAGCAAAGGTAAGATTCCATTAATTTGGAAAAACAAGGCAGGTGAGAACATGAACCTGCCTTGTTGTTACGGAGTTTCCCGTCGGGTCTGAAAATCCATACTCTTAATTGTTTCCACGAGGTACTTCATAAAAAATTTTTCTGTAAAGGTTGGGATTTTATCCTGCAAATACGCAAGAGAAATTGGGTTGATGATATCTGGTTGGGAAGTTTGTATACGAACAATCTGCGCATTGCGAAGCTCATCTTTAACAAGGTGTGAGGCTACGATGCCCATGCCCACATTATGTTTGATCGCAGCAATAACAGCTTCATGACTATCGACAGTCAACACGTCACGAACGTGAACATTTGGTTTGGAGAAGTGATGCCCGAACCAGTGTTTAATAATCTGCAAATCCTTCCTGTAACTGATAAAATTTTGTTGTGACAATGAGGTGAAGGAGAGATCCTCTCGTACGCACTGTTGATAATAGTGTTTGGAGCATGCCAGTATTATCTCCTCCTCGATAACAGGCGCAAAATGATACATCGCGAGGTTCCCAATAACGGTATTCTTGGTGAGAAACATATCCACCAGGGCAAAATCGACATGCCCTTTTCTCAAGAGAGGTAATAAGGTCTCAGGGCCGCCAAATTTGAGGGTGAAAGTGACAGCCTGATATCGCTCTCTACAATTCGCCACAATCAATGGCAGGTACGCTTTCCCAAATTCTGGGGGGGCTCCAATACGCAATTCTCCGACGGGATGATCTTTAGCCTGCTTCAGAAATTTCAGGTAGCTGTCCAAGTCTGTCATGAACGGTTGGACAATACTGTATATGCGTTCCCCTGCCGCAGTTGGAACTAACTGCTTGTGCAGCCGGATGAACAACGGGCAGTTGATTTCGCTTTCAAGCTTTTGAATAGTCTGGCTTACAGCTGATTGGCTGACGTGCAGCGTATTTGCGGCAGCAACAACGCTTTCTTGGGTATATACGTGGTAAAAGACTTTGAGGCGATCCAGATTCTGCAGCATAAGTATAACTTCACCTAAGGTTTATATCATATAATTATACTTATTAATGCACCCCCTGTATGATTGCAACATGAGGTAACCTGTGCATGGCAAAAGGAGGTGTGTATGCTTGAATCAAAAAACTGTGCAGATGTTCGGTATGTTCTCGACAGCTCTGTTCGTCTGTATTCGCCTGATGTGTTCAGAAAATACTGGCACATACTGCTCTTTTTCGTTGTCCCCGAAGACACCACCGACAAGCCCGCAGACAGAAAAAATACACCCGTATTCCTTGAAGCCAGCACTACTCGAAGCCTTGCCAAAATGGCGTTCTGGGTGGTTGTTTCGATCTCCATGTCCCTGTTTATAGGACAGTTACGGTAACGCGAAAGAGCGGCAAGTATCCATCTGGCCCTGTATTTTATTGTTATTTATCTCTGCTGTCTGGCGGAGAGGCACAAAGAAAGAGTGATCAATGCATATCGATTTAATGCCATTAAGTGTTTTTGTTGTGGTGTCCACCTTCACCCCGGGGCCTGGAAATATAACAAGTGCTGCTATGGGCATGAATTACGGGTATAGACGCACATTGCAATTCTTGTCCGGAATTGTGGTCGGATTCCTCCTGATCATGGTGTTGTGCGCCTCGCTGTCTCGTACCCTGTTAGGGATTATTCCCACCATTGAGCCTATCCTGCGCATTCTTGGAGCAGGCTACATCTTGTGGTTAGCTGTAGGCGTGGCGCGTACAACCTATACTTTTACTTCAAATCAGAAGGCGCCGATGCTTTTTAAACATGGGTTCTGGCTGCAGGCACTCAACCCTAAAGCGATAATTTTTGGTCTCACTATCTACACGACATTTTTAGCCTCTATTAACGATGAACCCTTATTCCTCAGTGTATCGACCCT
Organism: Desulfobulbus sp.; assembly: GCA_041622895.1. Taxonomy (GTDB): domain Bacteria; phylum Desulfobacterota; class Desulfobulbia; order Desulfobulbales; family Desulfobulbaceae; genus Desulfobulbus. Next base: position 7,534 of record JBFJXW010000040.1, read on the forward strand.
CGTCTTGGCGGCGGTTACCTTCTGCTCTGTCTCGCTCTGGGCGTTTGGTGGTGCCAGAATACGTAGATATCTTCACATGGGGTACATAAGAAAAGGGCTTAATGGCATCTTGGCAGTACTGCTCGTTTACTGTGCCGTAACCCTATCAGGACTCGTATCGATGTAATCCGTCTCTTTTTGCTTTGACTTGAACGTTCATTGGTACCTGAATACAATGAGGTCTTCCTGGCCTGCGTTCGCGCCGCAATGGTTTCACTACCCCGTGCGTGCGCGGGCATGAAAGTGAAAGGAGTCGCAGAGAAGGCAGCCTGACTGCGAAAACAGCGGCGGCGCTGCGAGGTGCACTGGGCTTACCCAGCAGGAAAATCCCAGGCAATGGCATTCAACAGCGGAGAAGAAGCGATGACTGTATTGGTAGTCGGCGCCAGCGGGGCGACCGGGCGTCTCTTGGTGGAGCAACTACTCAACCGCGGCCAACAGGTACGAGCGATTGTTCGCACGCCTGAAAAATTGCCGCGTGCACTCAGGGCGCATCCTTTGTTGTCCATTGTTCAAGCAAGTCTCCTCGACCTCAGTGATGATGAGATGACACAGTACGTGGACGGTTGTACGGCGGTCGCATCGTGTATGGGCCACAATCTGACTTTCAGGGGTATGTACGGATCGCCGCGGATGCTCGTGACAGAAACAGTTCGTCGTCTGTGCGAAGCTGTCCGGGCTACGAGACCAAAGGATCCCGTTCGATTCGTGCTGATGAATACCGCCGGTAACCGCGACCTCGAAGAACCCATTGCATTGGGTCAGCAGTGGGTGATGGGGGTGATTCGTCTGCTCCTGCCTCCGCACAAGGATAACGAGAAGGCCGCGGATTATCTGCGCACTAAGGTCGGCACGAACGACAGTGCAATTGAGTGGGTCGCTGTCAGGCCGGACACGCTCGACAATGAAAACAGCGTAACCGAGTATGCCATACATCCGTCGCCTACCCGCAGCGCCATTTTCAATGCAGGCAAAACCAGCCGAATCAATGTTGCGCACTTCATGGCAGAACTGATTGCAGACGACGACACATGGGGCAGATGGAAGGGGCGCATGCCAGTGATCTACAACAAGGGATTCTCTTAACCTGCGGCAGAGATACAGTGAACAGGACAACGGCAGGTGCCAACAAGGCGATCCTGCCGTCCATCATTCCGTCGGTACTTATTGGGGATACTGGCGCAAACGAGGCTACTCGTCGGAGGTGGCGGTGCGCAAGCGTTGGGCTGTCTCGTACAATTCGCTGAAACGCAAGGGCGAGATGTGGAACGATTTGTCGAGACTGGCAGTCGCCAGTTTGGTCCCATCAGGGCTGAACGCGACAGCCGTAACCCCGTTTTTATGCACGGTGATCGTTTTGCTCAGCTGGTTCTTTCCTGTGTCGTAAATTCGAACCGAGGCATCGTTGCAGGCAACAGCAAGCTGCTTCCCATCGCTGCTGTACGCCATGGCACCGCAATACCCGGCACCTTCCACCGTGAGCGTGGCGATTGGCTTGCTATTCGGCAGCTCAAAGGCGTTCGACGGCCACACGTATACCCAACGGCGAATGAGGGCAGCAATGACCGCCCCGTCAGGGCTGAAGGCAATGTCATTGATACGGGGGGAGGTATGGCTGCCATCTTCCGGCAATGCAATCGTTCCGATATTTTTTTCGGAAAAATTCCATAACTGAATCTTGCCGTCCCAACCGCCGGTGGCCCATTGATCGAGTTGCGGATGGAAAGCAAGAGCAGAGGCCTGTATCCAGGGTTGTTCACTGTTGTGGCGCAAGGAGCGCGCCGTGCCGACAATATCCGGACTTTCTAGGTCGTACAACCAGGTGAATCCGTCGGCGCCGGCACTGGCCAGGTGTTTGCCGTCGGCACTGAAACCGATGCCCCTGAGTTGATCTGTATGCTGCTTCAACGTGGCAATCTCGGCACCTGCGTCCACATCCCAGAGCGTGACCCTGTTGTCGAACCCGGCGCTGGCCAGGCGTGTGCCCGCAGGATTAAAGGCGAGCTTGTAAATTTGATCGGTGTGGCCACTCAGCGTGTGGTGCAAACGGGGTGCGCCGTTAACGAGATGCCACAGCTTCACTGTCCGGTCGCTGCTGCCTGTGGCAAGCATTGTGCCGTCAGGGCTGAAGGCAATGCTTGTGACTGCGTTGGTGTGTCCTGCGATGTTCCAGAACTTAACGGTCCTGTCACGACTGGCGGTGGCAACATGATGGCCGTCGGGACTGAACGTGATTGCCTCCACATATCCTCTGTGCCCGGCCAGGGTAAGAAGGTTCTCTCCTGTATTGGTATCCCATATTTTTGCCATCTGATCGCCGCCGGCGCTGGCGATACGGGTGCCATCAGCACTGACGACAATATTTCGTATGCGGTCGCCATGTCCCGCAAGGATGCGCCCGGACCAGCGAACCTCCCCGGAATCTTCGGATAGCGTATCCCTGGCAGCGGCAAGCCGTGCATCTTTTTGGGCAATAAGCGCATCCAGTGCTTCACCAGCCGGTTGCCAGACACGTATCCTGGCATCACGACTGGCCGTCACCAGCGATTTGCCGTCCGGGGTGAAGGCCACGGAATCGCTGGCCTCTTTGAGGGGTACCTGGAGTATCTGCTGGCCGGTTTCAAGGTCATAGATGGCGGTCGAGGTCTGGTCAACACCGCCTCGTTCCACGCAAGCCGTTGCCAGGGACGAGCCATCAGGGCTGAAGGCCAGGCCCATGACCCATGCATCGGCCATATCGATGATAGTTATCGGATCAGGCGGTGCATTGCATTCTGTGAGATGCCACACCTTGATGGTGCGATCTTTGTGGCTGCCGTTGCCGGCAGTGGCCAGGAGACGGCCATCTTTGCTCACAGCCAGGGCACTGTAAATGGCGCTTCCCTGGACAAAGGAACAGAGCGGTGCTTTGGGGGCATCAAGACTCCAGAGATACGCAGTGTCGTGTGCAACGGTCACCAGCCGGTTGCCTGCGGGGAGAAACGCAACGTCACGCACCCATGCCGTATGCGGTAGCACGATTGCTGTTGATTGCGGGTATCCGGTCGAGATATCCCATATCCGAACCTTCTCGTCTCTGCCGGCGGTGGCCAATGTGCGGCCATCCGGGCTGAAGGCGACATCAGACACCCAGGTGTGGAGGGGCAGGGTCCACTCGAGGCGTGAAGCCTGGATAGCCTGCCGCAGCGCATCTTCGGCAGGCGCAGTAGGCCGTAAACCGATTCCGGCTGCTGTTATCGGCGACAAGCCAAAAGGAGCCGTTGCCTGAACCGCGTCCAGGGCGAGATCGAGCCCTCGTTTTGCATCAAAGGGTGCGGTATAGACGGATTCCGCTGCCTTTTCGTTGGCTTGGGAGCGAAATCCCTCCCAGGTGGCGAAGACCCAGCCGGCCACGGCGATCAGGGTCATAGAGGCCAATGCGAAAAGCCATTGACGGAGGGCACGTTTCGCCGCCTCTTCCTGGGCCCGTTTCACGGCGAGGGTTCGCTCCTGATCTTCCACATAACGACGACGCCAGTCGAGAATGGCGGGGGCGAGCACATCGTGATAAATTTCGTATCGGGTCGCCTCCGGATTGTCAGGTGCCGCCGCAACCGTGCGCAGAATGCGGTCACGGGACAGTACATCAAGAACGGCCGGCACCGCTGGGGCTAGGTCCTTTGCCCATCGGGCAAGATCCACCCCGCTGCACGCCACCTTGCTGCCGGTCGGCGTAACCAGACGGTCGAAAAAGCTGGCGCAAACGGCCTGACTGGTTGCTTCAAGCCGGGACATGACGTCATCGAGATGGGTACGGACAATCTCTTTGGCCCCTTTGAGACGATCCATTGTCTGTCGACGCAGGGCGTGTGCACCTGCACGCCTTTCTTCTTCCCACAACCGGACCAGAACCAATTGCAGAAACGGCGCTTCGATAGCCCCTCCCTCCGAAAGCGAAGTACCGCTGCCGCCATGGCGTTCGGTGGAAACCTGACCGATACGCACCTGCCGGATCAATTCATCGACGAGATCGTCCTCTATATGCATGGGCCGTTCGTTTGCCGCATGCTGGTCGTTCCAGACATCCAGAGGACGGCGAATCGCCACCGCAGCCCCAGCCGCGTCGAGGTGTTTCAGGTTGAGCCGGTTGCTCAGCAGGTTGGGGATGCGCTCCTGGAAACGATCGAGCTTGGACAAACCATCGTCGCGCAGTGCGATGAGGAAACCGACATCAACATCGTCGCGGTTGACGGCGCGGGCGAACTGCGCCTCGAACGAGCGTGGATCTGTTGATTTCTGATGATAGAGAAAGTATTCCTCGAATTGGTCTAAAATGATCAGAACCGTTTCATGGGCAGCCTCGGAACATGCTCGCAGCACTTCATCAAAGGGAAGCGTTTCCGCAGGTTTCGGCTGGTTAACATCGAGTTGCCACACCGCGTCAATGCAGGCACGAATAAGCGCCGACTGGAAGTCCTGATCGACCCAGTCGCGAAATATGACGACCGGCGTTCTCGGCCGTTCACGGCGTAATTGCGGCAAGACTCCCGCCATCAGTACCGAGCTTTTACCGACCCCGCTCGAACCGTAAAGAATGGTCAGCGGCGAGGACAGCAGATTGGAAATAATAATCCGCTGATCACGCTCGCGGCCAAAGAAAAAATCGCGATCAGCCTCTTCAAATGGCTGCAAGCCAACGTAGGGACAATTTTTGCGATCATCGTCGTGGGGATTCATTTGGCCATTCTCTCTCGCAGGGTTTCGACGAACTCGTCAATGGACACCGCATAGGGGTAAACGCCGCGTTTTTGCCAGAACTTCATCTCAAGCTCGGAAAATTCCTGATCGATAGCCCAGGAGCAAATTTCCTCTTCATCGTAGGAGGCGACACGCTTGGCGAAAAATCGATTCAGGCTCCGCAGGATGGTGCGGAAGTTCCAGTCCCGCAGGCTGTAGCCGAGAAACAAGAGGCTGCGGTCGCGGCAGTGGGCGGAGAACAGGGAAGGGATGGCTGATTTGCTCGCGATGCGAGAGAGGAACTCGACATAGTCCATTTCGGTGATGACAAAACTGTCCCACTCGTCTGTCTCAGGCAGGATCGAACCATGCATCTTGAAAATAACGCTGGTGGTTTCAAGGTCGATATCCAACGCATTCGGTGCCGGTGCTTCGGGCTCGGTTGCGCCATGCGGCCACCACAGAATGGCGTTGGCCAGATCCTTGCGGTCAGCGGGGTAGACTACCAGATCATACGGCTTTTGAGCCGCGCGAAAGGCGCGTTCGATCTGAGCGTCGTAATTGGTGGTGACGATCAGCAGTGGTTTGGGTACCTCTGCGAGAAAACGGTAGAGTGAAGGTATGGATGCGTTGGCAATGGATTCCGAGCCAAGGATCTGCCGCAGCCGTTCGCGCAAGGTGGCCCGTGTCAGAAAGGCCTCGTAATAGGAAGCGACTTCAGAAAGGTGGGTACTCTCTTCCTCGGAGGGAAAGCCGGCATCTTGCGCAAGGAAATGCGATAGTTCCACTCCGCTGGGCAGAAATTCGGGTGCTTCCGGGTTCCAGCGTGTACCTGCTGTACGACCAGAATCGCTGATGCCGGTCCCGATGATCGGCACAACCTGACCAGTGCGTAAGGCATGAGCGATGACGCTGTAGGGTGGAGGCGCTTTTATCTTGGCAGCTCGTCCTTCTGTCTTTTTAGCCGCCAGGCTGCGTTCAATGAAAGCCCGGAGATCGATCCGCAGGCGGTCGCGAAACTCCTGCGGCGTTTCGTACTCGGCAAAGCCGCCCGTCAAAGATCCGTCGTCAGCAACGAACTGTTCAAAAAAATGCTCTACTCCGCGAAATTGGAGCACTTCATTGTCGAAATTTGGATCGGTGGGATCAAATGCTATCTTGGTCGTTCGCCGGTAAACGAGTATGTGGGGTTGCGGTTTGGCGGCAATGGCATCCTCGTACTCCCATTCGGTTCCGCTAAGATAGGGGCTGCCGTCTGGTTTTTTGTAGGTGTCCGGAAGAGGCGTTCCAAGGCGAGACCATAGAATGACGATGACCACGTCGCACTCGGATGGTTTGGCCAGGCCCTGGTTGATCGCTTCCTGCGGCGTCAGGGTTGCCGGCATGGTGATCGGCGCATTCGGATCGTCCCAGCACATTGCCTCGCAGGTGATTTGGCCACGCAACAGCGGGTCTTTCGGCAGTTCCTGCTCAATGACCTGCCGGGCAAAGGTGCGCTCGTCGGCGACATCTCCGGGTGATGAAAGAAAGAAGCGAAGATGATGCATCTCATTGTCCTGTGTAGATTTATCCTATGGCAACCAGTGCACAAACAGCTGGTCTGCTTTCCACGAAAAACAGCTGCGAGATACTTCCCCTGCCTACCATCACTTCACGACCGGGCTGCAGGAGCAATGCGTTTCAGGCCTGAACAGCGGTACATGTTCAGAAATGTTTTCGCCCTGGTAGGAAGATGTATGGGTTTTGACTGCGTCATGGAGCGAATCATTTCTGATAATGCGATCGCCTTGATAAGGTGATCCCTTGGTTCCGTTTAAATATGTAATAATAATAAGCACATAGTTGAAAACGGGGCAATGGTCAAAAAATAGAGATGCATTGTATATGAAAAATATCCATCAAGCCTGTTGTGGGTCAGGTCATCTGGTCAGGTCTGTGCTCGCCAATCCGCAATCCCGTCCCTTTTCGACTGCAACGTACCTTCGATCCCGATCGGTGACGCATCGAGGTTGACCAGCCGGTCAAGGGTCTGTCGGTCGCTGGCGGGTACACGCGCGATGGTGCGACCGCCATCGATTGGGCGCAGGATGACCACGCCGTGTTGCACCGAACCGTGGTGGTCATAGAGGACAGTGTATGTTTCCAGAAGAGCAGTGCCTGTGGCGTCGGCCTTGAATTCCGGAACCGCGCTTCGTCTGCCGTCAGCCTCCGCTTGAACGGAAGGCGTGTGGGATTGGATCGGCCGTTCCGGTGGCCGCGAGGAAAGAACCAATCCCTGATGTTTGGTCAGAAACTCCCCCTGCCCATAGAGCAGGCCGAGGGGTGCTCCCTGGCGGAGTCGGCGGACCATGGCGCATGCCGCATGGGTCATGTAGTTGTTCAACGGCGCGCCGAAAAACGACAGGCCGCCTGTCACGGTCGGCTGAACTTCCGTGCCGAGGCCTAGCACCCGCCGCGCCATTTTGGGAACGCATGGAAAGCAGCTGTAGAGTTCGAGCGCGTCGAATGTTCGTCCGTTGGCGATCGACAGGGCGGCTTCGAGCACCGCAGTTTGTGCATGGCTTTCGCAATAGGTGTCGCGGTCGAGAAAGTCGCGCGGTTCATGGGCGTGGGCGCCGCCCCAAATATAAACGATTCGGTGGGCGGGGACCCCTGCGGCTCTGGCTCGCGCCAAACTCATGATCAGTACGGCCGCGCCTTGATTCACCGTGGGGTTGGCGACCATCAGCTTGGTGTACGGCCAGGCGATCAAGCGATTGTCCGCTGAGGGCGTGATGATCTCTTTTGGGGAGAAGCGATGCTTGAGCCAGGAAACCGGATTGGCAGCGGCAACCCTGGAAAGGGTTGCCCAGAGGTCGGCGGATTCGGTCAGCGCTTCACGCGGCGTCTGGCCCCACATGGACGCCGTCGCCGCTTCATAGAAGGGATAGACGGTAATCGGCTGCGCTACGCCGAGCTTGATTGCCTGGGGGCGCAGGAACTCCTCCCCGAAGTCCAGGCCGGTGAGCGGTCCTTCCTGCGAGAACGGGGTCCAGGGAAGCTTGACTCCCTCCTTCTTGGCCTTTTTGACCGTGTTCAACGCCTCTGCACCGCTGATTGCGGCGACCTCGCTTTCGCCTCTTGCGATGCGAAGGGCGGCCTCGTGCAGGTAACGAACCGGGCTTTCGCCGCCGAGTGGTCCGTAGACCGCGCGGCGTGGCGTGATGCCGAGCCGTTCGGAAAGTTGGCGTGCCGCGTTGGTATATCGCCAACTCATCAGATTGACCACATCCAGCGAGTCGATGGTCTGCAACAGGCCGCCACCCGCGTCTTCATTCGCGTGCTCGAGCGCCAGGGCCATCAGTGCAAGCGGTTCCAAACCGTGAACCGGGTCTGCTGGTCGGTCAACGATTTCACCGACCCCTACGATGACAGGAATACGATCGTCAGCCATGAGACCACTCCTTACGTGCTGCTTTTTTTTGCGCTGTCCTGCTGTAATGTACGCGTCAAGCATTGCGAGAGTGAACAAAGCGGGGGCATGAACAGCCCCTTGCAATGTTTGACACGCCGATGGATACCTTTTTACCGATGTCGAAGGGGGTGCAACAATTCCCTGGCAATGACCATCCGTTGAATCTCCGATGTTCCCTCGCCGATCTCGCACAGTTTTGCCTCCCGCAGATAACGCTCCATGGGGTGGGTCCGAATGTATCCGTGTCCGCCATGGATTTGAAGCCCCTTTAGCGCCGCCCGGGTGGCAGCTTCCGAGGCGTACAGTTTGGCCATGGAAGCCTCTTTGCTGAAAGACAGACCCGCATCTTTCCGTCGGGCGGCTCGGTAGACCAGGAGCCGGGCGGCGTCCAGTTCGGTGGCCATGTCGGCAAGCATCCACTGGATGGCCTGGAAATCGGCGATTGAATGGCCGAAGGCCCGCCGTTTTTCGGCATAGGCGATACTGTCTTCCAGGCAGGCCCGGCCGATGCCGACCGCCATGGCGGCCAGACCGATCCGGCCAGCGGCCAGAACTTCCATGACCTGGATGAATCCGTTATTGAGTTCACCGAGCAGGCAATCCTGCGGCACCTGGATGTCCTTCAGTCCAAGCCCTACAGTATCGCTGGAACGGAAACCGAGCTTGTCCAGGTTTTTTCCCTTGATCAGGCCACTGCTTTCCCCGGAAACGATAAAGGCGGAGATCCCCTTGTTCCCCCGCTCGGGAGCACTGGAAGCCATGATTACAAGCACATCGGCTTTCGAGCCATTGGTTATGAAAAACTTGTTGCCGGTCAGCTGCCAACCCTTGTCATGCGGAACGGCTCTGGTCAGTATTCCACCGGCGTCGCTTCCTGCCTCGGGTTCGCTCAAGGCCCAGGCTCCCAGTTGTTCACCCTGGGCAAGGGGAAACAAATATTCCCGCTTCTGTTCGACGGAACCGGCGGCGTTGATATGCCCGGCGCAGAGCGTGTGCGCCAGCAGGGTGATGGTGAGCGATGCGTCGATGCGGGCCAGTTCCTCCACGCAAACGGCGTAGCTGAGGAAATCCAGGCCCCTGCCGCCGAACTCAGGGGGGAAACTCAGCCCGAACAGCCCCAAACCCTGCATTTTTCGTATTTCAGGCCAGGGAAACTCCCCTGATTTATCCCGTTGAGCCGCTCCTGGTTTCAGTTCTGTCGCTGCAAATGTACGGATGGTCTGCTGCAATTGTTGTTGCTGTTCGCTGAGTTCCAAATCCATTGTTTCGGCTCCCGTCAGATTGTTCAGGTGACTCCAGGCCACATGTGAGCATAAAAAATCAATGCCCCCTTTTGCGAGGGTGCGGCAAGAGCAAACGCCTTGTACGGCACTTTTTTTCAGCAGCAGGCGTGCTGCCTTCTTGTCCGTTATTCCAATGTAATCAACCAAGTCCTTGCCAGCAATACCGGGTATTGAATACAGAAAAGTGGTTTATTATCTCAACTGAGGGCCACTTCGGCCTGTCTGTGCCTTATTTTTTTGTAGTAAGACGTACGATATACGAGGATCCAGCAAAGGGAACCACGATGAAGAATTTTTTTTTTAGCTGTCTTGGCTGCAGGGCTGTGAATGAACCGTTCCGAATTTATCCGGAACGGTGTCTTGCCAGTTGAGATTCTTTATGTGGCTGTCCCGTGGAGTTTTACCGAAGTATATGTTGCGGCATGTATTTCCAGCAAAATAATGAAAAGCAACCCTATCTAGCCGGCAAACAGGACCGGAATGGTTCTTTTTTCCAGCTGGGGGTGGTAGTATCCCGCACGATAGCGATGGACGTGCTACACCAATCAAACCAATAGGTGCCTACCATGAAAATACTGGATACGTATAAACAAGCCCCTGGGCAATGTTTTGACGGCGACGCGGTCAAGGGCGTCACCGGCAGGGTGGTTATCGGCAAAGATGACGGTGCCCCAAACTTCTGCATGCGCATTTTTACCTTGAGTCCCGGTGGCCATACGCCACGGCATAGTCACGAGTGGGAACATGAGGTTCTGATCCACGAGGGAAAGGGGCAGGTTTTTACCGAGGGGCGATGGGTTGCAGTCCAGCGTGGCAGCGTTATCTTCATCCCCGGTCTGGAGGAGCATCAGTTTAAAAACGAGAGCGACCAGGATCTGGTCTTTGCCTGTCTGATCCCCAAGGGAGTAGCCGAACTGTAGCCATTTTGAGTGTCAAGTATCTCTACCACTCGTTGTTCTGTCCAGTATGGATCCCTGCTTCGCAACGGAACCGTTCAAGGGATGACACATGATTTCCTGGTATTTTTCCGCCGTGCTCGCACTGCTGCTGATGGGAGTGCAGCGTTTTTTTTATAAAGTCGCAGCAGAAAGAACGTATCCCACGGAATGGGTGACTTTTTCATTCATGGCCACCGTCACCCTGCTCAGCGCAGGGGCCTACTGTTTTCAGCAGCAGCATGCAGTCAACATCGGCTTTCTGGTAACCGTGGCCCTCGTCAACAGTGCATCGTTTCTTGTGGCCACCGTATCCCACATTGAAGCGCTTAAACATGTCCCGGCCAACATCGCCTACAGCATCATCCGCCTCAACGTGGTGGTGGTGGCTGTTTTTTCAATTGTCTACTTCAAGGAGCGGATTTCCCTGCTCCAGGGGTTGGGGCTGGTGCTTGCCGTTCTTGCCATGATTGTGCTGACAACACAGATGGGAACGGAGACGTCAACAGCGAAACGGCGGCGGCAGGGCGCGATGTTTATCGTTCTGGCCTTGCTGGGCGGTGCCACGGCAAGCGTTTCATCCAAATTTGCGGCCATGCATGCGGATAAATTTGCCTTTATGGCCCTCTCGTATCTGATGGGGATGATCGGGTCTCTGGGGATAACCAGAGCCTTGTCGTATAAGCAGGCCAGCAAGAAACGATTGGCTGCGCTGGGCCTGGGCGTTCTCATGGGCGGGTTTAATTTTGCAGGGTTTTTTGCCTTTTTGTATGCATTGGAACGCGGGCCCCTCTCCCTTGTTGCAGCCATTGTGGGCATGCATTTCGTCATCGCCATCGTCCTTTCTGCAATCATTTATCAGGAGAAAATACGGCCTGCTGGGATCGTGGGGATTCTTCTGACTGTCGTATCGATTATTTTGATACGAATGTGATGCGAATGTAGCGGAAAGGAACGTGGGGTATCAGAGCCTGTTGCGGACAGTTACCGCGACAAGTGACGACACCTTTGATGGACGATCACTCCGCTGGTGATTGCCCTGTGCGTGCTTTTTTTTCCAGCAACCAATCGATGGCATTTGCAGGAGAAGGTTCAATTTTCACTTTTTCCGTTTCTTTTGATTGAGGCGCTGCAGCAGATTGATCAGGCGGGGCGTCCTCATTCGGTTCTTGCGGCGTTGGGGCCGTGTACTCATCAAATGCTCCTGCTGCAAGAAATTCTTTCAGCTTCATACGTCCTTCTGCCACTGGCTGCGCAGTCTTTTCAGTTTCATCTTTTTCTAGCTCATCTTCAGCTTCGATTGTGCCTGGGTCGACTTCAGCCTCGATCGGAATCGGGTCGACAGCTGTTGTCTGTTCTGCATCCGGTACAAGAGGAACACTCTTCTCCCGTAAAAGTTCCTGGGTGACCTCGTGAAGAAAATCTTGAATATCATCCTTGAGTTGCGGCAGCACCAGCTCATTCGGTTCGCCGGCAGTGAAATCCTGGCCAAAGACGTCCTTGGCTCCATTTTTCGCAACGACTTTCGGCAATGCTTCACCTGCCAGGTGAGCCTGGGCAGCTGTTCCCAGTTGGTCAGCAGGCGTTGCCGCATTCAGCGGAGGAATGCTGGCCTCATCAGGGGTGCTGTCTCCCTGGGGAGGCGAGGGGATTGCGGGTGTATGCTGTGGGGTGACATGCGGCCCTTCGGTACTCTGCCCGGCAGGTTTACCGGTTCCAGCCTCCCTGGCCGCGCCAATGTGTTGTACAGGCTGCACCTTGACTGCACCTGCCTGATTGCCTGTTCCCTGCTGGTCAGCAGGCGTTGCCGCAATCAGGGGAGGAGTGCCGGCCCCATCAGGGACGCTGCCCGCCTGGGGAGGCAAGAGGACTGCAGGTGTATGCTGTGGGGTGACATGCGGCCCTTCGGTACTCTGCCCGGCAGGTTTATCGGTTCCAGCCTCCCCGACCGCGCCAATGTGCGGGGCAGGTGACTCCGGACGTACTGCGGAATATTGTGCATAATACACATATCCGCCGCCTCCCAGGGCCAGCGCGAGCAGCAAGCCCAAGGCAGGCAGGGTGAAAAAACGCCCTGGAGCACTGTTCTGGCCGACGTCTGTACTGCCAGGCAGCGGGGTAACGCTGGGCTGCTCTTGTACCGCTGCCGCATCTGTATCATGCTCTGGCCGGATGCTGTCATCGTTCGTATTGCGATCCGCATTACCCCATCCGACAATCCGTGTGCTCTCTTTCGAGGGATGGGAGGTGTGCGGGAATTGGAGTTTTTCCGCATTCAAGCGGATGAGATCAGCATCAATTGCAGTGGCTTTAATCGTACAGCCGATAAATAACGCCACATCGCAAATAATATTTATCTGTACCGGATAACCTCCGGAATATCGATGTATCTCGAAAATCGCATCATCCGTAAAAATGTCATGTCGGGCCCCTGCAATTTTGAGTCGATGGTAAATATAGCTGCTGGTTTCCTCTGGAGTAAGCGGTGCGAGATAGTGCAGCACCATGTCACGGTTTTCAAAAGCATGGATAATCCGTCCTTTGAAACCATCACCATCGCCGAGCTGGCCGACCAGGCAAACGGACAGTCTGTCCCGCCCGTTAGAACGGAGATCGATAATTTCTTCGATTTCCTCGATTAATTCGGCGGAAAGCTGCTGGGCTTCATCGACAACAAGCAGAATGTGTTTTTGTTGTTCGCTGGCTTTGTGCAACAGGTCGCGGATTGCTTCGTGGAACATTGCACGACTGGTAATCTGTCCTGGCAGATGGAAGGCGTGCGCCGTCAAATCGTAGAATTCCTGAATCGTCAGCCGTGAATCTGAAATCATGGCTACAAGCACCGATGGGTCCAGTGCAGCCAAGGCCGTGGAGATGAGCGTGGTCTTGCCGCAGCCGGGCCTGCCGGTCACCAGGGTGAGCCTGCCGTGTTGTTCCAGGTCAGACCTCAAGGCTGTGACAAATTTTGCGTAGTGCTCCCCCTCCCAATAAAAGTCCGGGTCGATCGTGGCCTGAAAAGGAGCTCTGTCGAGGTTATAAAATTGTTGATACATGATGACCTGGCGTTTGCCGTCGTTTCAGCATCTGTGACGGAGATTTTTCAAGGGGCACTGTAAACTGCAATGACGGCGGGAAAACAGCCGTCATCTGGAGTCATCGCTGCACTTCGACTTCGTCTTTCTGCAAGACGTCCTTGATGGCTTCAAGGACCGGATTGACATCACCTGCCATCCGGGGCGCAGCAGAAAGGCCGACTAACTTTTTTTGCACGCAGTCATACTGTTCCCACCCCTTGAGGGAGGCATTGAGATCAACCGCTTTCCACTTGGGGTGTCCGTTTTGTTGCAGCCAGGGCAAATTTTCGTAAATATACCGTCCCACCATTCCGACATTTTCACAGTTGGTGCCACGGAAATTATACGAAACCAGCACGGCCTTGACAGCCATGGTCGACACTTCTTCCTTCTGCCAGGAATAGCTGTCGGCTGGAATTGCCGTTTGCGGATAGAATTCGGCTATGGCCTTGTTACGGATGGGGATTAACACCAGACCGTCGCCGTCGCTGACCTCGTCGGTAAACAGTTGTATGGGATAGCCGGCCACATAAAACATGGCATCAATTTCCCCCGCTTTGAGCTGGCTGAGTGCGTCATTGGTACCAACGGTGACCAACTCCTGGGGGGTGATGCCGGAAATCTCGAAAAGAAGCCGGACGGTCAGGTAGGTGCCGCTCCCTTCCTTGCCGATTGCGACCCGTTTCCCCTGGAGATCGGCAAATTCTTTCAAACCTGTACGGCCAATCAGGTGGATTTCCTCGTTGTAGAGCGGAAACACCATCTTGATTTTTTTGGCAATTTGTTGCAGTACCGGGTCAGTGTGTATCCTGGAGACAAAAGCAAGGACATCAGCCTGCACAATACCAAATTGCGTATGCGGACGTTTGTAGACGGCGTAAATATTTTCTACCGATCCATCGGATGGTACAACGTTCAACTGCATATTTTTCGCTTTGATAAGTTCGGCAATATTGAGACCAAACTTATAATACGTCCCTTTGGTACTGCCGGTTACAATGCCCATGGGTATGGGAGCGGCGGCATGCCCTATGAGGACAGACACGAGGAAAAGGCTGAGACTGAACAGAATGATTTTGCTGGACTGTATCATGGCGAACCTCCTTTGAAGGGATGGAAGAGCGTGTGGAAGTTGCATTCAGCCGCGAATTTTACGAATTTCAAAGGTCGACGGCTGTTGATAAGAGTAATTCACCATGACGGATATCACTATTCATGTCAAGATTTTCAGTACGTTGACAAAAGCGTGTCCTCGTAACGGGTTTGCATGCCGGTATCGAGCGTATGTGCTTTCTCTTTCACTGGAGCGCTGTCTCTCATAGCAAGGTGGGGAAAAGGGTTTGAGGCAGGTTTTGCCCGTTCGACAGATGCTTTGTGCTAACCAGTCCGTATACTGTACAGGAGGCTGTTGCATGGGGTATTTTTTCCAGGAGGAACAATGACCACAGAGGAAGCCGTGCAGGTTGAAGCCATATACGTCTCAGGGAAGCATTCTTTCCTCGGTTCCTCGCTCAAAACGGTGTAAGAGATGGACGCTGGTAACTCACTTCTATCATGGTTGCACAACTGAAACACAAAAAAACCTTGTTGCGTATGATCGTCAGAGGTGATTGTCGCAACTGTTCAGCCTGAAACATCTATTTAAATCCCTGAAAAGGAAGGAACGCGAAATGAAACTCTGGGTAACCCCAAATGGCGACCGTTGGCTGTGCGATGAATGCCAGCCGGAATTTGAAGAGCAGATTAAAAAGGAAGAATGGCGCGTTGCCTTTGATGAATTGGACCAAATGCTGCGCTGTTCCCATTGCAAGCATGCGGATGTAGACTATCCAGATTGAAAGGAAAAGCAACTCGCTGCGTATTCTGTCGCAACTCGGCTATGTTGTTGCGCAAAGAAAAGCGCGGAGACGAAAAGGCATGTGTAAAAAAACGCAGATGCATACATGAAGAGGGCGCAGCTCTGCCTTCGGCTTTTCCCTGAGCCCAGGACAGAGTTGCGCCCTTTGTTCTTTTCCGGCCACCAGCACCCTGCGGTATGAGGGCCTTAATTTTCGCGCAGGGTCAGTGCGATCCGCTTTCTTTTCCCATCCACTTCCAGCACGCGCACCTGCACCTGCTGCCGAACTTTGACCACCTCCGCCGGATCTTTGACATAGCGGTCGGCCAGCTGACTGATATGGACCAGGCCGTCCTGATGCACCCCGATGTCGACAAAGGCCCCGAA
>JBFJXW010000041.1:0-23203 GCA_041622895.1 Desulfobulbus sp.
AATCCGGGATCGGCTCCAAAAACCTGCACCAGATCGATGTTTTTCAGGCCCCCCAACCAGGCATTGGGCAAAGGAACGCCCATTACCGACACCCCGCGCAGGATGACCACGGGGCGGTTCTGGCGAAAGGCGAGTTCGGCACCGGTCCTGACTTTCAGGGTCTTACCGCCCAACACGGGAAAATCCGGGTCCATGGGAATGAGCAGTTTGACGCTGACCAGATCGTCTGCGAAATCGACAACCATTTTTCTGGCCAGATCGGTATTTTTAGCGAGCATGGCATTGATTTCCCGTTCGCTCAACCGGATTTCCCGCGAGGCGCCCTCTTCGCTGTACGGTTCAGGCCGCAGATCATCGTTCGGGGAAGCGGTTCCCCGTTGCACGGGGGCGCCGGCAGGAGCGTGGTGATCAATCCGCTCAAAACGCGCCAGTTTGTGTTCAAGGCGCTGCTCCTCCGCCGGACTGAGTACAACCGGTTCAAAAGGGCTAGGGAAAAGCCAGCTTTTGACAATGAACAGGGTTGCCGCCATGGTGAACAGCATGGCAGCGATCACAATACCAACCACTTTGCCCATCGAGAGCCCTGAGGATTGTTGCTTCTGTTCCATCACCGGTTCCCCCTATACTTTGCAGTTTCTTTTTCTTTTCTATACGGTACGGTCCTGTTCCTGTCAAATATCGAGACCTCTGCATCGGGGTTCCAAGACTCGAGAACGAATACCACCTGTCACGGACCCCCGTCATCCAACGGCGACGGCGAGCCAGAGAATCTGGCCACAATAATACCATCTTACACGCATACAATCATTATTGACTTGCACCCCTTTGTGATCTCCTGTATGTGCATCACCACTTTTACAGGCACGACAAAACAGCACCATGAATACGATGACAACCACGATGAACGGATATCTTCTTCTTATACTCAGCATCCTGCTGGTGAGCTACCTGCTCGAACTGCTGGTGGCCCTGCTCAACCTGCGCTCGCTGACACCCGAATTGCCGGCCGAATTCGTTGACACCTACGATCAGGAACAGTATGCCCGCTCCCAGGAATACACTCGGGTGACCACCCGCTTCTCCCTGGTGCAGGGTACGGTGAGCCTGGCTGTAACCGTGGCCTTTATTCTGGCCGGCGGTTTCAACGTCATCGACAGCCTTGTCCGAGGCTTCGGCTTCTCCTCCATCCCCACCGGCTTGCTCTTCACCGGACTCCTGACCCTGCTTTCGGCAGCACTCAGTCTCCCTTTTTCCGTCTACTCCACCTTCAGCATTGAACAACGGTTCGGCTTCAATACCACCACCATCAAAACCTACATTCTTGATGGACTTAAGGCCATGCTGCTTGCCGTGGTGCTCGGCGGCCCCCTGCTCGCCTGTATCCTGTGGTTTTTCGAGACCTGCGGCCCTGTCGCCTGGATCTATTGCTGGATCGCCGCCGTGGTTTTTATCCTGGTGGTGCAGTTTCTCGCCCCAGTGGTAATCATGCCGCTGTTCAACAAGTTCACCCCACTGGACGAGGGCGAATTAAAGGCGGCCATCACCCGTTATGCAGCGGCGCAACGCTTTGCCATGCAAGGAATCTACACCATGGACGGCTCCAAACGGTCAACCCGGGTCAATGCTTTTTTCACCGGCTTCGGCCGCTTCCGCCGCATCGTTTTTTTCGACACCCTGATGGATAAACTCACTCCCGAAGAGATTGTCGCCGTCCTTGCCCATGAGATGGGCCACTACAAACGCAAACACATCCTCAGCATGATGGTGCTTTCCATCCTGCAGATGGGGATCATGTTTTTCATCCTGTCGCTTTTTCTCGGTAACCAGGGCCTGTTCGACGCTTTCGGCATGGAACAGATTTCCGTCTATGCCGGGCTGTTCTTTTTCGGCTTTCTCTACAGCCCGATCTCCACCCTGGTCGCCATTGCCTTCAATGCCTTTTCCCGGCACAATGAATACCAGGCCGACCGTTTTGCCGCCGAGAGCGGAGGCAAAGCAGAGGCCTTGATCAGCGGCCTGAAGAAATTGAGCGTCAACAACCTCGCCAATCTGACACCGCATCCGCTGAACGTCTGGCTCAATTACAGCCATCCGCCGGTGCTGGCTCGAATTGAGGCTCTGCGACGGTTGGCTGCCGCTCCGCAGGGAACCTGACGCCATGGAAGCACTCCATCAGCGGCTGCATGAGAGCTGGCTTTGCCAGCTGACACGGGAATACAACGACATCTGCTACCAATACAGTGTTCGTCTCAGACCGCCGATCCTGAGTATCAGCATGAACACGAAACAGCTGGGTAGCTGGTCGGCCAGCGACCGCAGCCTTCGGATCAGTCATTTTCTCATCATCAACCATCCCTGGAATGTGACCCTGCAGGTGTTGAAGCATGAAATGGCCCATCAGATCTGCAGCGAAATCCACGGCCAACAGGACGCCGGCCATGGCCCGCTGTTTCGCGACGCCTGCGCCCGACTCGGCCTGGAAGCTGCCTTCCAGCGGGCCTCAGCGGATCTGCAGGAAACCCTATCCGTCCTGCCCGCAACTTCGGCAACCACCGAACAGGGGCGGCAGATTGTCGAGAAGGTACGCAAACTAATGGCGCTCGGCAGCTCCGACAACGAACACGAAGCCGCACTGGCCGTGCAGCGGGCCGGAGAACTCCTCATTCGCTATCGCCTGGATCTCGACGCCCTGGCCGAAGAGGAAGAATTGGTGCACCGTACCATCAATACCGGCAAGCAGATTTTGCCGGTGCACCGCAAAGCCATCTGCAGCCTGCTGGAAACGTGCTTCTCGGTACGGGTCATCTGCGCCTCGCTCTACGACCCGCTGGCTGAAGTTTCGTTCAAGACCATTGAACTGATGGGCCGGGAAGAAGCAGTGGCCGTTGCCGAACACTGTTACCACTTTCTCGAGAACCGGCTGCAGACCCTGTGGGAAGCCAATCGACGCAGTTTTTCCGGCAACAGCCGCATCGCTAAAAAAAGTTATTATCTCGGCCTGCTGGCCGGATTCCGACAGACCCTGGAACGATCCCGAAGCAGCTCGGCGGTCCAAGGCAGCCAAGCATCCTCAGCGGCCTCAGCGGCCTCATTGCCCGCCCTGAGGGAGCAGCAACGGCTCGATGATTTTGTTGCCTTCCATTTCCCGCGTCTGCGCCGGATGCGCCGCCAGGGGACCACCATGTATCGTGATGCCTATCAGGAAGCGGTAACCACCGGGCGCACGATTACCCTGCATCAGCCGGTGAACAGCGGTACGACTCAGAACATCCGCCTTTTATCCTGAAAGGACGGTGTGCTGGCCGTTTCCGAAGAGGGAGAATGCGGGACAGTGATTATTAGGTTTCCGTTAGAATGAAGTGGTGGTCTTGACGCAAGGCAGCCGCGTTGATTATAGAAGGACAGGTTTTATGCAGGAGGAGAAGCATTGGTAAACTATACCATGGAACGTTGGAATATCAGTAAGTCGTCAGATCTCTACGGGGTGACCGAATGGGGCGGCGGTTATTTCTTTGTCGCTGAAAACGGGGATATGATGGTCACACCCGAACCCGGAGCATTCGATCGGGCCGTGAGTATCGCCAGTATTTCCAGCGGCATCAGGGATCGTGGCTTTGACATGCCGGTGCTCCTGCGCATCGAAAACATCCTCGATGCCCAGATTACCAGCCTCAACGAAACCTTTCGCTCCGCCATGGACGAGCTGGGGTACACCGGTACCTTCATGGGTGCCTACCCGATCAAGGTCAACCAGCAGCAGCAGGTGGTGGAAAAGATCACCGAATACGGATCCCGCTACCATCACGGCCTGGAGGCCGGCTCCAAGGCTGAGTTGATCGCCGCCATGGGCATGCTCCGCGATAAAAAGGCGGTGCTGATCTGCAACGGCTACAAGGACGAGGAATTCATCGATCTCGGCCTGTACGCCACCAAGATCGGCTTCACCTGTATCCTGGTGGTGGAAATGCCCGATGAGCTGCCGCTGATCATCGAACGATCGAAGAAACTGGAGGCGAACCCCCTTCTCGGCATTCGCATCAAGCTCTCGGCCCAGGCCGGTGGCCACTGGTCCGAATCCGGCGGCGAACGGAGCATTTTTGGCCTCAACACCAGCCAGGTGATCAAGGCTGTCGACCTGCTTACCGATGCGGGCATGCTCGACTGTCTCAAACTGGTCCATTACCACCTGGGATCGCAGATCTCCAATATCCGCGAGATCCGTACCGCGGTCAACGAGGCCTGCCGGGTCTATGCCGGGCTGATCAAGGAAGGCGCCAAGGTTGAATATCTCGACCTCGGTGGCGGCCTGGCTGTGGACTACGATGGTTCCCAGTCCAACTTTCTCTCCAGCCGTAACTATACGCTCAAGGAATACTGCACCGATATTATCGAGGCGGTCATGACCTCGCTGGAGGAGGAAAACATCCCCCACCCGATCATCATCACCGAATCGGGCCGGGCCCTGGTTGCCTATTATTCGATTCTGCTGTTCAACATCCTTGATGTCACCCGATTCCAGGCCGACCCGCTGCCGAGCGTCCTGCCCAAGGATTGCCCGCCGCAGCTCGAATACATGCATCAGGCCCTCAAGGATCTGACGGTACGCAATATTCAGGAGGTGTTCAACGACGCCATCTTTTATCGCGACGAAACCCGGCGGCTTTTTCAGAACGGTCAGATCAGCCTGCGCGAACGATCGCTTGCCGAACAGCTGTTCTGGACCACGATCAACGAGATCAGCCGACTGTCCAAGGAACTGAAACACATCAGCACCGACCTCACCGATCTGGACCGGGTGCTGTCGGACTTTTACTACTGCAACTTCAGCGTGTTCCAGTCACTGCCCGATGCCTGGGCCATTGGCCAGCTGTTTCCCATCATGCCGATTCACCGTTTGCATGAGGAACCGACCCGCAAAGGAATCCTCGCCGATATCACCTGCGACTGTGACGGCAAAATCGATCAGTTCATTGACAAACGGGGGGTGAAGCGCTACTTGCCCCTGCATGAACTGAAACCCTATGAAGAATACTATCTCGGCGCTTTTTTGGTCGGCGCCTACCAGGAGACCCTGGGTGACCTGCATAACCTGCTCGGCGATACCAACGTGGTCACCATCCGCATCCGGGACAATGGCGAATTCGATTTCGTCAGCGAGCAGGAAGGCGACACCGTGGCCGAGGTTTTGTCGTATGTCCAGTACGATCCCAAACGCCTCTTTGTCCGCTTTCGCAAAATCGCGGAGCAGGCAGTGCGGTCCGGCCGCATCACCGCCCAGGAACGGCGGGAGATTGTCCATGCCTATGAGGCCGGCCTGCGCGGCTACACCTATTTTGAACGATAACGCAGCGTTGTGCTGAGAAAAAGTACCAAGGAGGAAAACATGGCCCATGTACTCATCATCGGCGCCGGCGGCGTCGGCAGTGTTGTTGCCCATAAATGTGCCCAGGCAAGCGAGGTGTTCTCGACAATCACCCTGGCCAGCCGGACCCTTGCCAAATGCGAGGCCATTGCCGCCGAGGTCAAACAGCGGACCGGCGTTACCGTGGCCACCTGCGCGGTCGATGCCGATAACGTCGCCGAGACCGTAGCCCTGATCGAGCGGATCAAGCCTGACCTGGTGCTCAACGTCGCCCTGCCCTACCAGGATCTGCCCCTGATGGACGCCTGCCTGGCGACCGGGGTCGATTATCTCGACACCGCCAACTATGAGCCCCCGGATGTGGCCAAGTTTGAATATAAATGGCAGTGGGCCTATAAGGAGCGATTTGCGGCGAAAAACCTGATGGCCCTCCTGGGCAGCGGTTTTGATCCCGGCGTGACCAATGTCTTCTGCGCCTGGGCCCAGAAACACCATTTCGACGAGATCCACCAACTCGACATCATCGATTGCAATGCCGGCGACCATGGCCAGGCGTTTGCCACCAACTTCAACCCGGAAATCAATATCCGCGAGATTACCCAGCGCGGCCGCTACTGGGAGCATGGTGAATGGGTAGAGACCGATCCGCTGTCCTGGTCGATGAACTATGATTTTCCCGAGGGCATCGGTCCGAAGAAATGCTTCCTCATGTACCACGAGGAGCTGGAATCCCTGGTACAGAACATCAAGGGTCTCAAACGCGCCCGTTTCTGGATGACCTTTTCCGATCAGTATCTTACGCATCTGCGGGTGTTGGAAAATGTAGGCATGACCCGCATTGACCCGGTCAACTACAAGGGAACCGAGGTGGTGCCGCTGCAGTTTCTCAAGGCGGTACTGCCGGAACCGGCCTCGCTCGGCCCGCTGACCCACGGCCGCACCTGCATCGGCTGCGTGTTCAAAGGCATCAAGGACGGCCGGGAAAAGCAGCTCTATATCTACAATATCTGCAGCCATGAGGAGGCCTATCGCGAAGTCGGCTCCCAGGCGATTTCCTACACCACCGGAGTACCGGCGATGATCGGGGCGATGATGATGCTCACGGGTGCCTGGAAGCGGCCCGGGGTGTGGAACATGGAAGAGTTCGACCCTGATCCGTTTATGGACGCCCTCAATCGCTACGGACTGCCCTGGCAGGTGGTGGAACTTTCGTGAACGGACGTTTTGCCTGCCGCTTCGACCCGAAACGGGTTGCGACCCCGGCGTTTGTGGTCGACGAAGGACTGCTGCGCGACAATCTGGCCATTCTTGGCCGGGTCAAGGCGCAGACCGGCTGCCGTATCCTCCTGGCCCTGAAATGCTTTGCCATGTTCCGGGTCTTTCCGCTGCTGCGCCAGACCCTGGACGGTATCTGCGCCAGCTCGCCCCATGAGGCGCGGCTGGGCCAAGAGGAGTTCGGCCGCGAGGTGCACAGCTTTGCCGCCGCCTATTCGGCAAACGATATCGAACAGCTGGCCCTGACCAGCGATCATCTGGTGTTCAATTCGCATGCCCAGCTGGAGCGGTTTCGTGGTCTGGCCGAACAGACGGCTCGGGCAGCAGGGCGAACCCTCGAATTCGGCCTGCGGATCAATCCCGAGCATTCCGAAGGCGCCACCCCTATTTACGACCCCTGTGCTCCTGGCTCCCGCCTGGGTATCCGAAGGAAAGATTTCCAGGCAGACAAGCTTGCGGGTATCACCGGCCTGCACTGGCACAATCTCTGCGAGCAGGATGCCGATTGTCTGGAGCGGACCGTAACTGCTGTGGAACGCTCGTTCGGCGACGTGCTCTCGCAGATGGCCTATGTCAATTTCGGCGGCGGTCACCATATCACCCGCGAGGGCTATGACATTGATCTGCTGGTGGCGATCATCAACCGTTTTCAACACCGCTGGGGCACCAGAGTCTATCTGGAACCGGGCGAGGCCGTGGCCCTCAATTGCGGTTACCTGGTGGCAACGGTGCTCGATGTGGTACAGGCGGATATGCCGGTGGCGATCATCGACGGCTCGGTTCCGGCCCACATGCCCGATGTTCTGGAAATGCCCTACCGGCCCCATATCATCGGCTCAGGCCAGCCCGGCGAGAAGCCCTTCACCTGCCGGATCGGCGGTCTCTCCTGCCTGGCCGGGGATGTTGCCGGAGAATACTCCTTTGATGCGCCGCTGGTGCCGGGAGACCGGTTGGTTTTCACCGACATGGCCATCTACACCATGGTCAAGACCAACACCTTCAACGGCGTCCTGCTGCCCTCCATCGTCCTGTATCAGCCGGAAAGCGACGACCTGACCCTGGTGCGGCAATTTGGTTACGAAGATTTCAAAAACCGTCTCTCCTGACCCGGCGAACCGCCCTCAACCGGCCTCCTTTGGGCCTGACAACAGGCCCGGACGTACCGTTGACAGATTCCTTTTTCTTGAATACCGTTGTCCGGATTTTTCTGTCTAGCCAACACCTTGTTTCAACGCTTACACTATCTGCAGGGAGACGATTCCATGACGGACATGCTTTACACGCCCAAAAGCGAAGTTGACGCACGTATACAGACCTTTCAGGAAACGCTTGGTCAACTGGAAATGGATGGCGCCCTGATCATCCACCACACCAACCTGTTTTACCTCAGCGGCACTTCGCAGAGCAGCCATCTGTTCGTCCCCCGTTCCGGCAAGCCCCTGCTCATGGTGCGTAAGAGTTATGCCCGCGCTGTGCAGGAATCGCCGATTGAGGAAATCATGGAGGTCAAAAGCCTGAAAGCCATTCCTGATATCCTGAAAACGAAAGGCTTCAGCTTCGACACCCTGGGCCTGGAACTGGATGTTATTCCCTACAACACCTTCCAGTTTTACCAAAAAGTCTTCAAGGATTCCGCCCTGACCGATATCTCGGATCCGCTGAAAAAAATACGGATGATCAAATCAGACTATGAAACCGGCCTGCTCCAGGGTGCCTGCGCCATTCTTGATCAGGTCTTTGCCGATACCCCTTCGATGATCCGCGAAGGAATGACCGAGATCGAGCTCGCCAGCCTGTTCGAGGGCGGCATGCGGCGTCGCGGCTACGGCGGCTGCAGCAAAATGCGCGCTTTTAACCAGGATTTTTTCCTCGGCAACATCACCACCGGCTCAAGCGGCGCGGTACCCTCGTACTTTGACGGACCGGTGGGCGGTCGCGGTTTGACACCGGCCAACAACCCTCATGGCGCCGGCTGGAAAACCATCGGCCGCAACGAAGTAATCTATATCGATTACACCTGCGTGGTCAACGGCTATACTGCTGACGGTGCCCGCATGTTCGTGCTCGGCGAGGTCTCGGAGCAACTGCGCAAGGCACATGCTGCAGCCCTGCACATCCTGGAGGCCATTGTGGCCATGATCAAACCCGGCGTTGCCTGCGAGGACATCTATCTCAAATCGGTGGAGCTGGCGGAGCAGATGGGCATGGAGGAGCATTTCATGGGACTCGGCAACGACCGGGTACGTTTTATCGGCCACGGAGTGGGCCTGGAGTTGGATGAATATCCGATCTTTGCCAAAGGAGTGAAGATGGCACTGGCCGAAGGCATGACCTTTGCCTTGGAACCCAAATTCGTCTACCCGGAAGGAGCTATCGGCATTGAGAACACCTATGTCCTCAAAGCGGACGGCCCTCTGGTGCTGACCCATGCCCCGCAGGACATCATCCGCGTATAACGGCTGGGCCACGCCGTTTAGAGTCTCTGCGCTGCTCCTGATCAGGCCGGTGCAAACATCCTCAGCCAGTCGACCCATCGTCTCCAGCCGGCAGCATGGCTCCGGCTGACGCGATGACAAAAGCCTTGACATCTGGTGCTATCATGAGAGACTGACATGAGAGGGCTCATTTCAGTATCGTCTCATTTTTTTCCTCAACATCCATGAAAGCAATCCTACAAAATTTTTTTAACTCGCCGATGCAAGCCACCACGCCTGCATCATCGCAGCGACCGGACGACCAGAAAACCCCGACCTCCGCACGCGGCAAGGTGGCTCTGCAAGGTGATATTGCCGCCATCGCTTTGGAGGACATCTTCCAGCTCTTTGATCTTGCCGCTCTGTCCGGCAAACTGGAAGTTCATACCAGTACCAACAGCGGCAGCTTTTATTTCAGCAATGGCTTGCTCACCTATGGCATGTTGCAGATCAATCAGCGTAAAATCGGAGAAATACTGCTCGAATCGCAAATCATCACCAAGGAACAGTTGCAGGAATGCCTGCGCCTCCATGAGCAGTGCCTGCCCCAACGACGATTTGGCCAGATTCTCCTGGAAAAAGGGTATATCCCTTCCGAAAAACTGGACGACTCCCTACTCCGCCAGATCAAAGAGGCCTTTTTTGAAACACTCTCGTGGAAGGAAGGCACCTTTACATTTTATCAGAATCAAACTCCTGGACAGCACGATCTCCAACTGTTGGCACGGGTCGACCACCTGTTACTGGAGGGCATGATCTATCTCGACCACTCTGCAGCTGCAAAATCATAGACAAATCAACGCACCGAAAAGATTTGCCATTGCCCGGACAGCATCCCTACAATTGCCCGCTTCCGCCTTTCTTCTCCGGCCGGCACCACTTTCTGTTCGATTATCCGTCTCCCCTGTAGTATAGATCAATCGCTTTTGTGCATTTCTCAAACAACAGGTACCCCGACGGGGCGGTCAGCGCCTTTGCGTCGAGTTTCAATGAAACCGCCTTGCAAAAACCAATAGAATGGATACGTTTCCACCCGGCAGACCATTCCTCACCGGGTTGTTTTATGGCTGCGTTTGTTTTGCATCTTTACTGACAACAGGGAGCATTCACAGGACGTATGGAGCAGGAAAAAATTTTCGAACGACTGCTGCAGATCATCAGCCGTTATTATCAGAACCGGGATACCGGACAGTTCGTCGAGTACCTGGAACCCGGTGATCTTCAGCAACTGCTGGATCTCAACGGCCATCAGGAAACCGGGGACTGGGACCAACTCTTTTCCTGGGTGGAGCAGTATCTGGCTCATGCTGTCAAGACCAGTCATCCAGGATTCGTTAACCGGATGTGGGCCGGGGCCAATTTCCCCTCAATCATCGGTGAGATGGTTACCGCCATCACCAACACCTCGGCCTGTACCTACGAAACCGCACCGGTATCGACGCTCATGGAAAAATTCATGCTGCGCACCATGCTCGATCTGGTGGGTTTTCACAATGGTACCGGTCAGATGACCACGGGATCGAGCAATGCCAATATGATCGCAATGATGTCGGCACGCAACCGAATCAATCCTCGGATCAAACAAAAAGGGCTGTTCGGTCAACCGGATCTGTTTGGATTCGTCAATGCTGACGCACACTATTCCATGGACCGGGCCGCCAATATCCTTGGCATCGGCACCAACCATCTGATTAAAATCCCGGTTGATGAACACGGCCGGATGAACAGCACGATCCTGGAACAACGGATGGACGAGATTGTCGATTCCGGAGGCCTCCCGTTTTTTGTCGCCGCCACCGCCGGCACCACGGTCCGCGGGTCTTACGACAGGCTGCACCCCTTGCTGGCGCTGCGCGAACGGTACAACTTCTGGCTGCATGTCGACGGTGCCTGGGGCGGAGCAGCTCTCTTCAGCGATGCGCTCCGGCTAAAATTCCTGCCGCATCTCGATCAGGCCGACTCGTTCACCCTGGACTTCCACAAAATGCTGGGCACCGCCCTGATGTGCAATGTCCTGCTGTTCAACAACCGGCCCTCAATTCTTCGCGAGGTGTGCAGCGCCGGTGACGAGAGCTATATTTTCAGAGAGGGAACGGATGGCGATGTCCGCGATCTGGGAACCCAATCCCTGCAGTGCGGACGGCGGGTCGACAGCCTCAAATGGTTTCTCGACTGGAAATTCTACGGCAAAGAAGGCTTGGCCAAACGGATCGAGAACTACCTTGATCTGTGCCAGTATGCCGAAGAACAGGTACGACAGTCGGATGAATTGGAGATGGTCGTCCCCCGTGAATCCTTTAACGTCTGTTTTCGCTACCGCACCCCCGAAGATATCCCCGTCGGCCCTTTTAATCGGGACCTGCGGGAACGCATGCACCGGCAAGGTACGAGTCTGGTCGGCACAGGTTTCGTCAACGGTGAGTTGGTCCTACGCCTGCTCATCACCAACACCAACATCGGCAAAACGGAAATCGACACCTTCTTCCGGGCGGTTGTCGACACTGGCCGTGAACTGCTGGCTGAAAGGAGCAGTCATAACCGAACATCAACAACGAGGCAGGCATGAGTGACACTGAATACATGGTAACCCAGAAAGAAGCAGCGGATTTTCTCAATGTATCGACGAAATCCATCAGCAGATACAGAAAAAAAGGGTTGCCGTACAAACTGATCCTTAATCCGGGAACCGGCAAGCAGGAGGTCAGATTCCGGTACGCCGACCTGGAACGATGGGATGAAGGCCGGCAGCTGCTGGCCACCTATGCACGGGACGGCGAAGGGGCTTCCGCCGTCGAAGGCAGATCCAAAAACGAAAGCCGACAGACAGATGCGGCTGCCGACAACGGATTTCTCTCCGATCTGCTGGCTGCCTACAAGGAACAGATCGAATTACTCCGCGATCAGCTGGAGGATATGCGGGAGCAGCTGTCACGGCGCGACAGACAGATAGACGACCTGATGCGGCTGATGGTCGGCCTGCAGCTCGAATACAAACCGATGCCCTCGGTATCGGGGCCCTCCGGCACATCGGTTCTCCAGGAACCATCGGGGCAAAACAATCACATCGATATGCTCACCGGCAGCGAGCTCTTTGAGAGCGTCAAATTACAGGAAATGCCGTTCAAGACCCCCGTGGCCGAAACGATCCGACAGGAAGCGCCAGCCGCCATGCACAGCCAGGACAAAAAAGTTTTCAGTCGCGAGCAACTGTCTGCCTCGATTCTGCGGCTGCGGCGGAAAGGCAAAAGCTATGCAGCAATCGCCACGGGCCTGAACCGGGTCGGGGCTGCTACGCTTTCCGGACAGCCGGAATGGACCATTAACGAAGTCAGAACGCTGTTACCGGCCCTGACGGAAATGGATGCGCAGCATCTGGCCGGGGAAAGAGGTTTCTGACGCCTCTCCGGATATGTAGTGTAGAACACGATACCCGATTTGCGATTGCACAAGAAACGGTTGCATCGAGTATCCTTGCATGGTTGGCAGCGGTTTTTTCCTGCTTGCCAACGATTCGCGGCTTGACTTCACCCGGACCTGCAGGTAAGTTGGGGCGCATTATGGTTCAGGTGTCCGTATCAACGGATGAAAAGGGAATCCGGTTACATTCCGGAACGGGCCCGCCGCTGTACCCGGGGACAAATTTCGCACAATGGCCACTGCTGCCGTACGGTAACGGGAAGGCGCGAAAGGAGAATGATCCGGAAGTCAGAAGACCTGCCTGAACAGCATACCTCCGGCCTTTCCGGCAAAAAAGGCGCGGACAGACTCCAGCGGTAAACAAGGGACAGCCTGGATCAACAGTACTTTGGTCCGGGATTTTTTTTGTTCCGGGTTGGCAACCACGAGAAGTCGATGAACAGAAGCCTTTTCCAGGGGCATATCGACCTCCATCCTGCCGACCCTTATCGAGGAGTACGCGGTGCAAGAAACAAAGGCGATTGTTGTAGCCATGTTTGGAACCACGGTCGAACCAGCCCTGCAGGGGTTGCTCGCCGTTAAAACGGCCATGGAAACCGCTTATCCCCTTACCCCGGTGCGCATCGCCTTCACCTCCAACCAGATCCGCCGCATCTGGCACAGGCGTGCAGACGACCCGGCCTACCTGGCCGAGCATCCCGAAATTCCCCACGAAATACTTCACGTACAGGGCATTTTAGCCACCATCGCCAATCTTCAGGATCGAGGCGTCAATACCCTGGTGGTCCAGCCAACCCATATTGCCCCGGCCGAGGAATTTCACGACCTGGCAGCCTATGTCCGTGGGCTTTCCTCCATTCGAACCATGAAGCCCCGCTGGCAGCCGTTTAAAAAAATCGCGCTCGGCCGCCCGCTGCTCGGAACATACAGCCTTACCCACTCGTATGTCGATGATATCCGAATCGTTGCCGAGGCCCTTGCCGACGATGCCCACTTGGCCCGCCGCAACGATGCGGCCCTGGTCTATATGGGACACGGCAACCGCTTCTTTCCCTCGGGCGGCCTCTACCTCGAATTCGCTGCGCGGATGCGGCAGCTCTATCCCGAGGTTCTGACCCTGATCGGCACGGTGGAGGGATTCCCCGGCCTGGATGCGATCATAGAAGGATTACGCCAGCAGGCGAACCGACGGGTGGTGCTGAAACCCTTTCTCATGGTTGCCGGCGAGCATGCGACCCGCGACCTTACCGGACCGGAAGAAACTTCCTGGCAATCCATCCTCACCAAGGCTGGATTTACGGTGACTCCGGCGATCAACGGCCTGGGAGAACAACCTGCCCTGACCCGTATCTTCATCAACCATGCCGCAGAAGCTGCAGCCGAGGCAGGTATAGAGCTTCGCTGATGAAGGGGAAAAACGCAACCACCGTCCTGCTGCTGACAGCGGTCCTCTGCGTTGCCATTGCCCTGGCGGCCACCATGGGATTTCTCAAGGTATCGATTCCCGATGTGGTCACCATCCTCTTCAGTAAGCTGACCGGCCAGCCCATGCCCGCAGGCATCGACGCAGTGGCCGCCACCGTGGTCGCCGATGTCCGTATGCCCCGGATTGCCGCCGCCGTTCTGGTGGGCGGCATGCTTGGGGTCAGTGGCGCCGTTTTTCAGGCAATTCTGCTCAATCCCCTGGCCGACTCCTACACCCTGGGTATCTCCACCGGCGCGGCCTTCGGCGCCTCTCTGGTGATTGTACTGCAGATCTTCGGCCTGACCCTGCCCCCAGCCGTATCGGTGCCGATCTTCGCCTTCGGCGGCGGCGTGGGTACGCTTGCCGTGGTCTTGTATCTGGCCTCCGGCGACCGCAGTCTCTCCTCCACCAGCCTCATTCTCGCCGGAGTCATTGTTGCCGCCATCCTGTCGGCGGCCATCGGCTTCCTCAAATTTCTCGCCGACGAGCAGGTGGGCATCATCATCTTCTGGCTGATGGGCAGCCTGTCCGGAGCCTCGTGGCAGAATATTTTCCTGCTGATCCCCATGGCCCTGTTGGGAACCTTGATGGCTATTTTCTACAGCCGCGATCTCAACATTATGGCCACCGGCGACCGGGCAGCCACCTCGCTGGGGATCAATACGGTCCGCCTGCGCACCGTCCTGCTGACAGCCAGTACCCTGATGACGGCCATGGCAGTCTCGGTTTCCGGGATCATCGGTTTTGTCGGTCTGATTGTGCCCCACATGCTGCGTCACCTGGCCGGTCCCGACAACCGGCGGTTGATCCCCCTGTCTTTTTTCACCGGCGGGCTGCTGTTGCTGTTCGCCGACACCCTGACCCGGGCGGTACTGCCGGTCGAGGTGCCGATCGGTGTGCTCACCGCCCTCCTGGGTGGCCCCTTCTTCTGCATTCTTTTTAAAAAACGGCAACAGGATGGCAAGGCAGATTTCTGAGCAGCACGACGACCTGTTGTGGTCGCTCGATACGGTCAGCTTCGGCTATAACGGCACCTCGGTGCTCCGTGATGTCAGCTTGACCCTCCGACCTGGCAGCTGCTACGGTATCCTGGGCCCCAACGGCAGCGGCAAGACCACCCTGCTCGACCTGCTCAGCGGCCTGCTGTTACCGCAGTCAGGAACCATCGCCTTTAAAGGCAAACCCCTGCAGACCTGGCCTAAAAAACACCTGGCCCGGATGTTGGCCCTGGTGCCCCAGGACTTCATGGTCCGTTTCGGCTTCTCCGTGCGCGAAGTGGTGGAGATGGGTTTGCATCCGCGTCTCCATCGTTTTGCCTCTCCCACCGAAGCCGATCAGGCCCGGATAGACGAGGCCCTGAACGTGACCGGCATTGCAGCCCTGGCGGACCGTCCGGTCACCCGTCTTTCCGGCGGAGAAAAACAGCGGGTGGCCGTGGCCCGGGCCCTGGCGCAGCAGCCTGCGGTGCTGCTGCTGGATGAGGCCACCTCCAACCTGGACATCCACCATAGCCTGGAAATTCTCCACCTCATCCGCAGCCGCTTTGAACAGGAGGGGATGCAGGTGATTGCGGTGATGCATGATCTTAACCTGGCTTCTTTTTTCTGCGACCGGCTGATCTTCCTCAAACAGGGCCGCATCGTTTGTCAGGGCAAAACTGAAGCAGTGCTGACCCCGGAAACCATTGCCACCGTCTACGGGGTCGAAGCGGAAGTGACGTCCAATGCCTTTACCAACTGCCGGCAGGTAAGCTTCCGACTGCCGGTTACCCCTTAATCACAGCAGCACGAACCTATGAATCGTACAACCTTTTTTCTGCTCCCCTGCCTTGTCCTTCTTCTTGCTTCAACGGTCTGCGCCACCACCATCACCGACAGCGAGAACCGGACACTTGTTTTTGCCAAACCTTTTCAGCGCATCATTTCGCTCTACCCGGCACATACCACCAATCTGCTCGAACTCGGCCTCAAGGATGCC
Source organism: Desulfobulbus sp. (assembly GCA_041622895.1). Taxonomy (GTDB): domain Bacteria; phylum Desulfobacterota; class Desulfobulbia; order Desulfobulbales; family Desulfobulbaceae; genus Desulfobulbus. The sequence goes on from JBFJXW010000041.1 coordinate 15,971, forward strand.
ATCATTGCCTGCGGCCCCAGCGACCGCCAGTTGTCCGGGCTGCCGCGCGTTCAGTTTCAGGATGACCCTGAGCGTCTCCTAGCTCTCAAGCCGGACCTGGTGCTGATTCGACCTATGATCAGCAGAGGGTATCCGCATCTGGTGCGAACCCTGGAAAAAAACAATGTGCGAGTAGTTTCCCTGCAGCCCACCGAGGCGGCCGAGCTCTTTTCCTACTGGGAGACTCTGGGCAAACTGACCGGCCGGGAACAGCAGGCCAGGACGATGGTCGAAACCTTCGGCAAACGGCTGGCCGAGATCACTGCCGATCTTAAGCAGATTCCGGCTGACCGGCGAAAACGGGTCTATTTTGAGGCCATCCACCGGCAGATGAAGACCTTTGCCCCTTCTTCCATAGCCATGTTTGTGCTGGAGTCGGCGGGCGGCGTCAACATTGCCACCGATGCCACCCAGATGCGCCAAACCAACATCGCGGCCTACGGTAAAGAACGGATACTGGCCAAGGCCAATCAAATCGAACTCTATCTGGCCCAGAACGGCCGGATGAACCCAGTGAGCGTTGACGACATCGTCAATGAACCCGGCTTCTCCGTGATCAAGGCGGTTAAGGACCGCCAGATCTTTCTGGTCGATGAAGGCATGGTGTCGCGGCCGACTCTGGAATTGCTCAACGGCATTGCGTTTGTCAAGTCGCTTCTGTATCCGGATTACGACCAGAACGGGATCTCCGGTTTATGAACCGGCAGTCGGCTCTGCTCATCGCCGGCACCCATTCCGGCTGCGGCAAAACCACGTTGACGCTGGCCGTTATGGCAGCCTTGGCCCGGCGAGGCCTGGTGATTCAGCCGTTTAAGTGCGGCCCTGATTTCATCGATCCCAGTCTGCACCGAATGGTGACCGGCCGGATCTCGCGCAATCTGGACGTGCGCATGTGCGGTGCCGACTTTGTCCGCCGCACCTTTGCCCGCAACGCCCCGACCGAGGGCTGTTCCGTGGTGGAAGGGGTCATGGGGCTATTCGACGGCGGCGAAGGATCAGCAGCCTTTCTCGCCAAGACCCTGGAGCTGCCCGTGATCCTGGTGATCGATGTCCGTTCGGCGGCAGAAAGCGTTGCCGCCGTGGTGCACGGATTTGCGACCCTGGACCCTGCACTGCGGGTAGCCGGAGTGATCTGTAACCGGGTCGGCTCGGACAAACACAGGGACCTGGTGACGAAAGCGATCAGGGCCCATTGCGATGTGCCGATCATCGGCTTCCTCCCCCGCCGGGACGCAGTGAGCATCCCTTCCCGACATCTTGGCCTGCACATGGGCGAGGAGCATCCGCTTCGCGGCGAGGGCTTGGACCAGCTGGTGTACCTGGCAGAACAGCATCTGGATCTGGACCTTCTCCTGCAGATCGCCGGGAGGCATCATCCGCTCCCTGCCAGTGAAGACCGGATAGGCAGCATTCCCAGCGGACGGCATCAGGTCCGTCTGGGCGTGGCCCGGGATGAGGCCTTCTGTTTTTACTACGAGGACAACCTCGACCTCCTCCGGGAGGCCGGGGCGGATCTGGTCTTTTTCAGTCCTCTGAAAGACCGTGAACTGCCTTTGGATCTGCAGGGGCTGTATCTGGGAGGCGGCTATCCGGAACTGCACGCCGCTCGATTGAGCGCCAACCAGGAGATGCGCAGCCAGATCCTTGCTTTTGCCCAATCGGGACGACCTGTCTATGGCGAATGCGGCGGTTTCATGTACCTCTGCCGGTCCATCACCGACCTGGAAGGCAAGGAATTTCCAATGGTCAACCTCTATCCCTTTCGGGCTACAATGCAAGCACGCCTGCGCAGCCTGGGCTACCGCCAGCCGGTGGTGCAGCAGGACACGTTGCTCGGCCCCAAGGGCACCGTGCTCCATGGCCACGAATTTCATTATTCCACCATCGAGGAAAGCTCACCTTCAGTCGAAACGGCATACCGCCTCGACAACGGTGGAACCGAAGGCTACCGCCTCTACAACACCCTGGCAGGGTACATGCATCTGCACTGGGGCCGCACTCCTGAAGCTGCGGCCCGTTTTGTTCAGGCCTGCCGACAATCAACTTGAGAACACGCACCATGGTTACCTTGCAACAGATTGCCCCCCTGGAGATAGAGGCAGAGAGTTTTCGCATCATTGAACGCGAACTCGGGCCCACCACCTTCTCGCCGGAAGAATTCGCCGTGGTCCGCCGGACCATCCACGCCACCGGCGACTTCAGCTTTGCCGAGAACCTGCGTTTTCATCCGCAGGCCATTACCGCCGGGCTCGCTGCCATCAGGGCCGGGAAAAATATTCTCGTGGATGTCAACATGGGAGCCAGCGGCATCTCCGCCGCGTTACTCGCCCGCTTCGGCGGCCGGGTAATCTGCCGGATCAAGGAGGAAGAAACGGTTGCTCTGGCCAAACAAAACGGCACGACCCGTTCCGATGCCGCCATTGCCCGCTCCTGCAACGACAACATCGGTATCGTCGCTATCGGCAACGCCCCCACAGCCCTGATCAAGACCATGGAATTGATCGACCAGGGGCTCTTCGCCCCGGATCTGGTGATCGGCGTACCCGTGGGCTTTGTCAATGCCGCGGAATCCAAACAACTGCTGGCCGAGAAAAACTACCCCTTCATCACCGCTCTCGGGCGCAAGGGCGGCACCCCGGTGGCCGTGGCCGCAGTCAACGCCCTGCTTCGCCTGGCCTGAAATACGCAGCAATGGGCCAATCATCGGCAAAAAAAAAGGCACTGCGCAGCGGGTACACCACCGGTGCCTGCGCCGCCGCGGCTGCCAAGGCGGCGGTGTTCTGCCTGCTGGGTCGGGACAATCCGGAGCATGTCACTATTCCTTTTCCCGACGGCTCCCGTCACAGCTTTGCCCTCTGCCGCTTCGGCGGTACTTCCGCCCTGGCAACGGTGGTCAAGGATGCCGGCGACGACCCTGATGTGACCAATGGGGCCGAAATCGGCGCCGAGGCACGGTGGCTTGAGCGCCCGAGTGCGGAACGGATCGTTCTCGTCAACGGAGCCGGCGTGGGTGTGGCCACCAAACCGGGCTTGCCGGTGGCGGTGGGTGAACCAGCAATTAATCCGGTGCCGCGGCAGATGATTCGGGCCGCCGTGACGGAAGCCCTTGAGGGTACCGCCAATACAGCAGCAGTCGAAGTGACAATCTTTGTACGCGACGGCGAGATCCTGGCCCAAAAAACCCTGAATCACCGTCTGGGCGTGGTCGGCGGCCTTTCTATCCTCGGCACCACCGGCATTGTGCGGCCGATTTCGGCCAAGGCCTGGACCGATACCATCGAGGCTTCGATGCGCGTTGCCAGGGCCGCAGGCCTCACCGAAGTTATTTTGGCCACCGGTCGGACCTCGGAGACCGCAGTGCAACGGTTGCTCCATTTACCGGAGGAGGCGCAGGTGATGATGGGCGATTACCTGCTCTACGCCCTGGAGGCAGCCAAACGGCACGGTTTTGCCCAGATTCATCTGGCCGGAATGTGGGCCAAGCTGGTCAAGGCGGCCCTGGCCGTACCCCAGACCCATGTGCGCAATGGCGCTCTGGAAACCCATCATGCGGCGGACCTGCTCGCCCGGTTGGGACTGGAGGCGCAGACAGCCGCAGCAATGCAGCAGGCCAACACCGCCCGCGAGATCTACGAGCGGCTCAAGGCTCTGGGCCGCGACGATCTGGTGGCCGCAGTCTGCCGCAAGGCGCAGTCCCAGGCAGAGCAATGGTCCGGCCTGCCGGTGCAGGTGTATCTGGTAACCTCCGAGGAAGGAGTAGTTTTCCATGCCGCGCATTGAACTGATCGGCGTCAGCGGCTCCACCCTCTCCGAGGAACACAACGCCTTGGTGCGGCGGAGTGCGGCGGTGGTGGTTTCCCGCCGTCACCAGCCCTTGGTGGCCGGGTTGGCCTGCCGACTGATCGACATCGCCCCGGTGGCAGCCATGCTCAATCAGGTGGCAGAAGCACTCGGATCGGGGGATGTGGCTATCCTGGCCAGTGGCGATCCCCTGTTCTACGGCATTGGCCGTACCCTGATCGATCGGTTCGGCTCGGAGCAGATCATGGTTCATCCGGCGTTGTCCGCCGTCCAGCTTGCATGCGCCCGTTTCCGCATTCCCTGGGACGACCTGACCCTGGTCACCCTCCATGGCCGTTCGGGGATGGATATTCCCGGCCGTATCCTTGGCCGCGGCAAGGTGCTGCTGTTCACCGACCAGCACAACAGCCCGGACCGGGTGGCGGCAAGCCTGCTAACCGCGCTTGAGGCCTGTGGAGACAGGCAACGCATCGAGACCATTCGTATCCGGGTGGCGGAAAATCTTGGCCTCACGGATGAACGACTCACCAGCGGCAGCCTGGCTGCCATTGCCGGCCAAAGCTTCGCCCCTCTGAATATGATGCTGGTGGAACAGGAGTTCCGACCAGATACCGTTCGTTTCGGACTGCGGGAAAACGAGATCCAGCATTCCCGTGGCCTGATTACCAAGGACGAGGTGCGGGCAGCCACGCTGCACCGGTTGCGCCTGCCCCTGACCGGGGTTTTCTGGGACATCGGCGGCGGCTCGGGTTCGGTTTCCCTGGAAGCGGCCCGGCTCTGCCCGGATCTCTCGATCTATACCATCGAAAAAAAACCAGAAGGGCACAACAACATCCGGGAAAACATCCGCCGATACGGGACCTACAACATCCATCTGATCAGCGGCGAGGCCCCGGAAGCTCTGGCGGATCTGCCCACGCCGGACCGCATCTTCATCGGCGGCAGCGGCCGAAAGCTGGAAGCGATCATCGAGGCGGCGGTGGACCGCCTGACCGGCGACGGTCGAATCGTCATCAACGCCGTCCTTGAACAAACCGAAACCACTGCGCTGGCATGCTTGCAGCGGCTGCTCCCGCTGGTGGAAAGCAGTACCCTTGCTGTCAGCCGCCGGGAATATCCCGGCGCTGAACCTCGCGTCTTCAATCCCATAACCCTTATCACAGGCAGCAAATGAGCATTGAAACAGTCTCCTCGCAAACAGGCCATCTCTACCTGGTCGGAATCGGTCCCGGCGATCCGGAACTCATGACCTACAAGGCGGTGCGTCTTCTCACCGATACCAGGGTCTGGGCCGTTCCCATGGCCAAGAAAAACGGCACCAGCAGCGCCCTGCAGATCGCCGAGCAACTGGTGCCCGATACCGGTCGGAAAATTCTTTCCCTCTGCTTTCCGATGAAGAAAGTTTTTCTCGGCCAGGAGACCGACGACCAGTTGCTGACGGCATGGAGGAAATCGGCCGACGAGGTCATCACCCATCTCGACCAGGGCGAGGATGTGGCCTTTCCTACCCTGGGCGATGCCACCCTCTACTCAACTGCCTTCTACCTGCTGACCATGATCCAGGAACGACGACCGCAGACCAAAGTCACCGTGGTCCCCGGCATCACCGCCATGGCGGCCTGTGCCGCCAGCCAGTCCAGCCCCCTGGCCCTGGGCGACGATGTCCTGGCCGTGGTGCCGGCTGCTTTTGAAGATGAGCGCCTGCGGCAGATCCTCACCACCTTGGATACGGTGGTGCTGATGAAGGTTTACCGGCGGATAGATGCCCTGATCGATCTGTTGTGCGAATTGGATCTGGCCCAGCACGCCGTACTGATCGAACGCTCCGGTATGGCCGACGAGCGCGTCTATACCGATATCCGTGCGGCTCGAGGACAGAAACTGCACTATTTTTCAACCATGCTGATCCGTAAAAAAAAGGTACAGGTGTAAGATGGAACCCACAACAACAGCGCCCGGTACAACCCTGCACCCCGTGGTCTTTGTCGGTGCCGGACCCGGCGATCCCGAACTGATCACCCTCAAAGGACGCCGCCTGCTCGACCAAGCGGATCTGGTGGTGTATGCCGGCAGCCTGGTCAACGCCGCCCTGCTCGACGGCATTACCGCAACCTGCCACGACAGCGCCTCCATGGACCTGGAGACTATCATGGTGCTGCTGGCCGATGGGTATCGCCAGGGACACAAGGTAGTTCGCCTCCACACCGGTGATCCCGCCATTTACGGAGCCATCCGCGAACAGATGCAGTGGCTTGATGCAGTCGACATTCCCTACGAGGTGGTACCGGGGGTCAGTTCCGCCTTTGCCGCTGCGGCTGCTCTGCAAAAAGAACTGACTGTGCCCGAGGTCACGCAGACGGTGATCTTCACCCGCCAGGCCGGCCGGACCCCGGTTCCGGAACGGGAAGCCCTCCGCAATCTGGCACAGATACAAGCCACGATGTGCATCTTCCTCAGCGTCTCCATGATGGCCAAGGTGGTAGACGACCTCTTGGCCGGCGGTTATCCGATTTCTACCCCGATTGCCGTGGTCGAGAAGGCCAGCTGGCCGGATCAGCAGATCATCCGCGGCACCCTGTCCGATATCGCCGAAAAAATCCAGACCTCGCAGATCAAAAAAACCGCCATGATCGTGGTTGGCCCTGCTTTGGCCGAGGACAGCAAGATCGCCTCCAAACTCTATGAGGCCGGATTTTCCCACGAGTACCGGTAATGGATGTTGAAGGGGTTGACAACCAGCGATGTGCCGTGCTTGCCCTCAGCCGCGGTGGTTGTACGCTGGGGCAGCGGCTGGCTGAATCGCTGCACGCAGATTTTTTCGCCTGCAAGGGCCGGCTGCGCGAGGTTGTCACCCAGGTGTGGCCGGAGTACCAGCAGATTGTCTGCATCATGGCCAGCGGCATTGTGGTCCGCACCATCGCACCGTTGCTGCAGGACAAATACCACGACCCGGCCGTCGTCGTCTGCGATGAACACGGCCGGTTTGCCATTTCTCTGCTCTCCGGCCATCTCGGCGGTGCCAATGCCCTTGCCCATCGGATTGCCGCAGCAACCGGCGGTCAGGCTGTCCTGACCACCGCCTCGGACGTCCTCGGCCGCACCGCGCTCGATCTCTGGTGCCGGGACAGGGGTCTGATTGCGGCCGACAAGACGGCCTTTACCCGGGCCATGGGCCGGTTGGTGGATGCCGGTTCGTTAACCCTCTGGAGCAGATATCTCGTGCCGCCTCTGCCGTCTGATCTCAGACTGGTCTCGAATAAGGAAGGAGCGGATCTGCTGATTGATGCCCGAACCGACGCATCTGCAGGCGGCACCCTCCTCCATCCCCAAGCACTGGTCTTCGGCATCGGCTGCAATCGAGGCACCCCGGCTGCGGTCATTGCCCGTGCCGTG
>JBFJXW010000042.1:0-22668 GCA_041622895.1 Desulfobulbus sp.
GTGAAGGGAGTGGCCCATTGGCGAATCTGATTTTTGTACCGCTGCTCTCTTCGTATTTTTTCATTGATTAATAAAACATTTTTAGTGATTGCCTCAAGAGGTGTCATTTTCAAGGGCATGATCGGCATCCTTGCATCTCCATATCGATTGCACGCGCAAGGGCAGTTGGTGGAGTGGACAAACACGTTATGCCAGCGCGTTTGCCGCGAATTTTCGTTACGAGGCAGGAACACCATTGCTTACGGGTACCGCCACCAGCTGATCGTGCAGCGGCTGGCACACTGCCTGGATTCGGCGACCATTGGAGATTTGAACGGTGACAGGATCACCGGATTTTTTCCCCTCGCAGGCTGTGAAGGCTTTTGGAGGCGGTCCTAGATGTGGCCATTCTATAGGGTCGGCTAAAGCCAGAACAGCAGCAAATATTATCATTATAGCGATCAACTGACCTATTTTCTTAATCACTAATTCTTTCATGGGTTTTCTCCTTATGGAGTATTGATGCGGACAGCAGGGTACCGTTGCTTAACTGTCTGCAGAGTACCGGATGATTTTGCAGGAAATGTGAAGGAAAAAAGGAAAGATACAACTGCGGATAAAGAGAGTGGAAGAGACGGGGGCAAATATGCTAGGAGAGAGCCAGGAGGACTACGCATATGAAAAAACAGCGAACCATCGGCATCCGCTACCGCCTTTTTTTTGCTTTCCTGATTGCCGCCTGCTGCGTGGTAATCAGTATGTTTGTCGTTACCAAGGTGAGTTTTGAGCGGGGGATATTCCGCTATGTCAATGTGATCGAAAAAGAACGGCTGGATACCCTGGCCCGGGCCCTGGAACAGGCGTATGGTGAGAAAAAGCAATGGACCTTTCTTGAACACTCACCTGCCGTGTGGATGGATCTGGTGGTGGCTAGCAGGCCCGAACATTCAGGGCATCGAGGTCGAGTTCGCCTGGGAGGTTTGATCGAAAACCATGGTCCTGAGCTGCAACAGGAATTTCTCCCTCCACCCCCGCCGGAACGCGATCAGATTTTTGAAACACGGGTGCTTCTCCTGGACAGCAATCGTCAATTGCTGGCTGGACCGGATGAGCCCTGGCCGCAACCCCCGTATTTTTTGCCGCTTAAGGTAGATCTCAAGACCGTCGGCCATCTTGGTTTGATTCCACCACGCATCCTGGTCGATGTGCGGATGCAACAATTTGCCAAAGAGCAGCATCGATCCCTGATTGTCATTGCCCTGAGCATTGCCGCCGTTGCGGCCCTTCTGTTTCTTCCTTTGGCCGGCAGATTGGTACGCCGGATTACCGCGTTGGCCAGCGCGACCACCCAGCTGGCTTCGGGGCGGTTCGATATCCGGGTGCCCGTGGAATCCACCGATGAACTGGGGCAGCTGGCTCGAGATTTTAACCGATTGGCCCAGACCTTGGAGCGTAACGAAGAACTTCGCCGCCGCTGGGTAGCCGATATTTCTCATGAACTGCGGACCCCGCTGGCGGTTTTGCGAGGCGATGTCGAGGCCGTGCAGGATGGCATTCGTCAACTGACGCCGCAAACCATGGATAGCCTGCACAGCGAGATTCTTCATCTCAGCCGGCTGGTCGATGATCTCTATACGCTTTCCCTGGCTGACATAGGGGCCTTGACCTATCGAAAAGAACACCTTGACCTGCGGCATCTGATTGAGCAGGCCGTGCAGTCGTTCCAGAAGCAATTCAGTGATCATGGGCTCAGTCTGGAATATGAATCGCCGCCCCGGCCGCTGCTTTTATTCGGCGATGCGGAACGATTACGGCAACTGGCCACCAATCTGCTGCAGAATACGTTGCACTACACCGATCCCGGCGGCATATTGCGTATTGTCTTGAGCAAAGAAGCCGATCATATTCTGCTTCGTTTTGCCGATTCCGGCCCTGGGGTTCCTGAAGAGGCACTGACGCATCTGTTTGATCGATTGTACCGGGTTGAAGCTTCTCGTAACCGGGCCCAGGGCGGCGCCGGATTGGGGCTGGCTCTGTGCAAGTCGATTGTCGAGGCGCATGGCGGTGCCATCAGTGCCGCGCATTCGGCACTGGGCGGGCTGGAAATTATCATTACCCTCGGAACGGACGTTTAAATTCATGCAACAGATATTGATTGTCGAAGATGAACAGCGGCTGGCGATGATTCTGGTCGACTATCTCCATGCGGCAGGCTTTGCCACCCATTGGCTTGGCGAGGGCAGGGGCGTGGTATCCTGGATACGGGACGAGCAGCCGGATCTGGTGCTCCTGGATCTGATGCTGCCGGGACGCGATGGTATGGAGATCTGCAAGGAGACGCGTACCTTTTCCACGGTGCCGATTATCATGATCACCGCGCGCGTCGAGGAAATTGACCGTTTGCTTGGCCTGGAACTGGGCGCGGACGATTATATCTGTAAACCCTTCAGTCCGCGTGAGGTGGTGGCCCGGGTCAAGGCCGTTTTGCGCCGCACCATAGGCCAGGCCATTCCGCAGCAGGGATTGATTCTGGATGAACCCACCATGCGGGCGACTCTTGATGGTCATCCGCTCGACCTGACCGCCGTGGAGTTCAAGCTGCTGGCTATTCTCCTTGCCCGTCCGGGTCACATCTACAACCGTGACCAGCTGATGGAGCGCATCTATTCGGATCATCGTATTGTTAACGACCGAACTATCGATAGCCATATCAAGAAGTTGCGGCGAAAAATGGAACAGGCGGTGCCCGGTAGTGACCTGATCCGCTCGGTGTACGGCGTTGGCTACAAATTCGATCCCAACCAGGGGTAAGGAATACGATAGCGCAGCGCAACCCACCGTTTTTCTATGGGATCCTTGGGCTTTTATCCGCAACCGTGGTATAGTCATCCTGTTTGCGGTACGAACCGCAATCGTCCCAAACCCTACATCGAAGTGGAGGTTCGTATGTCTTCTTTATTGCCAGCTATTGAGCAGGAAACACGAAGCAATCCCGATGCCAGTGTTATCTGGCTGCACGGTCTGGGGGCAGATGGGCATGATTTCGCCCCCATTGTGCCGGAACTGGGCCTGCCGGCTGAATTGGCCATCCGTTTCATCTTTCCTCATGCACCTGCCATCCCGGTGACCATCAACAACGGGTATGTCATGCCCGCATGGTTCGATATTCTTGAGATGGACATTGACCGTAAGGTTGATGCCACCCAGCTACTGGTCTCGGCCGCGGCCATTAATCAGCTTATTGATCGTGAACTGGAACGCGGCATCAACAGCCGCCGTATTGTCCTGGCCGGATTTTCCCAGGGCGGAGCCGTGGCCTATCAGGTTTGCCTGAGCCATCTCCAGCCGCTCGGCGGGCTGATTGCCATGTCCACCTATTTCGCCACCAGCGATTCCATCGAACTCAGCGAAGTAAACCGGAAGTTGCCCATCGAGATTCAGCACGGCAGCTACGACCCGGTGGTGCCGCAGGCTCTGGGGATCCGTGCCGCTGAATTCCTCAAGGATCGCGGCTACACCATCGCCTTCCGAACGTATCCCATGGATCATTCGGTCTGCCCTGAACAGATCGCTCATATCTCCGAAGCATTACAACGGTTTCTGGGTAGGTAGGCAAAAGGATTGGAAGCGCGGGGTCCTTTGAGGGTTCCGTTGTAACGGCTTTTTGATCAAACGAAAGAACGGTGGTTGCGCGCACCAGGTTCGCCTGAAATTCATGGAGAATACAGGATACAAAGAACCAATCAGCGGTGCTGCTTGGGTTTTTCAGGCCGAAGGGTACGTGTGCAACGCCTGCCATCGTTCCAGTGCAAAACTTGTACCGCCCGGATTGTCTGTGCGGCGACGAATTGCCCCTGCCTTTGTGGTTGGGGCAAGGAAACGAAAACAACAATTGTAACACAAGAAGGAGACGAACATGCCGGAATTTGGAGCCCCTTTTTCAGGATTAGCCAACGACAGAAAACTGACCAATGAAGAACTTGTCCGCGCTATTCGATTTATGGTTGCGGCCGAATATGAAGCCATTCAGTTGTATATGCAGTTGGCCGAATCAACCGACAATCAGTTGGCCATCACCGTATTGAAGGATATTGCCGATGAAGAGCGGGTGCACGCTGGTGAGTTCCTCCGCCTTCTGCATGAACTGGCCCCGGATGAAGAAAAATTTTACAAGGAAGGGGCAGAGGAAGTAGAAGAGGAAATCGAGAAATTGAAATAAAAAAGTCGTTACAAACCCAGTACGCCGCAGGCCCACCTACTGCGGCACGGATTTATCATGCGTTCACACGCACGCACGTATTTTTTTCTGCAATTCTGAACTGTTCGCTTGTTTCGCTCGTCCGGGGCAAGCGAACCTGTCTCTTCCCTTATCCCTGATATCCCTTGTCGCCGATGTTTTCCCATCGCATGCATCCATCGCAATAGACCTGAACCAATTGAATGCGGCAGTATACGGAGAGCGGCTTGACATACCAAAGCCGATTTCTGCGGATCTCGAACAGAAGCCAGTTTGCTCTGAAGAGTGGGGCGGAAGACTGGCCGGGGGCCAAGATGGGTCTGTTTTGCAACCGATCAAGAGTGCCTATGTATCCAGGGCATGCCTGACCCGTTCCGCGATCTGTAGTATGGAAAATGGCTTCTGCAGGTACAATACATCCGGGTCCAGCACTCCATGCTGTGCAATGATATTGGTGGAGTATCCGGACATGTATACCAGTTTAAGATCCGGATTCAGTGCAAGCAGTTGACGGGACAATTCCTTGCCGTTCATATCAGGCATGATCACATCGGTAAGCAGCAGATCAATGCCGGCGGCATGCTGCTTGGCGTATTCCAGCGCCTCGTGAGGGGAGCCTGCCTTCACTACCTGATAGCCCAGCGCTTTCAGCATGGTGGTTCCCAGTGTGAGAATATTCGGATCATCCTCAACCAGGAGAATGGTTTCTCCTTGACCCCTGCACGGTTGCTCCGGCTCCTGCTCTTCCTGAACAGTTAGTTCCTCATTCTGGATGGGCAGGTACGTTTTGAGGGTGGTGCCGACACCCGGTTTACTGTAGACGTTGATAAACCCGTTGTTCTGCTTGACGATGCCGTATGCCGTGGACAATCCGAGACCGGTTCCCGAAGAACCTTTTGTGGTAAAAAAGGGTTCGAATATCTTGTCGATTACCTCCTGCTGCATACCGCAACCACTGTCACTTACGGAAAGCACGGCATACGTCCCGGGCTTGCAGTCGACGTTATGACTGCAATATTCCGCGTCAAGTATCGCCATGTCTGTTTCAATGGTGATTTTTCCGTGACCATCAATGGCATCCCGTGCATTCACGCACAGGTTGGCAAGAATCTGGTCGATCTGGATGGGGTCGATGTGGACAGGGGCCAGCTCAGGAGCAGGAATCCATACGAGATCGATACCTTCTCCGATCATCCGTCGCAGCATATTCAGCATGCTTTCGACGGTGTTGTTGAGGTCCAGCACCTTGGGCGTAATGGTTTGTTTACGGGAAAATGCCAGCAGTTGCCGTACGATATCCACGGAGCGATTTGCCGCGTCAAAAATGTTTTTCAGATACACCTGGACCTTTTGTGAAGGTTCGGTCTGCTGCATGGCCAGTTCGGTATAGCCGATGATAATTGCCAGGATATTGTTGAAATCATGCGCAACGCCTCCTGTCAAACGACCAATGGATTCCATTTTTTGGGCTTGAAGATATTGGGCTTCCAGTTTGAGTTGTGCGGTGATGTCGTGTTTGATGGCCACATAGTTGACGATTTTTCCCTTACCATCAAAAACAGGAGAGATGGTTGCTTCTTCGGTGTACAGTGTCCCGTCTTTTTTCCTGTTAACTATGCGTCCTGTCCAGGTCCGGCCACTTGATATGGTGTGCCACATATCATTATAAAATGTCTGGTCGTGCATATCGCTTTTCAGGATGCACGTGTTTTTCCGTAGCGCTTCTGTAAGGGTGAAACCGGTTATTTTTTCAAAGGCGGGATTGGCGTACTGAATGTTCCCGTCAGTGTCGGTGACAAGAATTATTTCACCGGCGTGTTCTATAGCGACCTTCAGTCGTTCCAGGTCGGCCGCATCCTGTTTACGTTGGGTTATATCGCGTGTGATTGAGATGATGTGGGGCTCATTGTTTAATGTAATGGTCCGGGCGGACATCAAAGCGGTTTTCAAGCGGCCGTCTTTCATTCGGAACAGCGCTTCGAGATCTGTACACGATCCCTTTTCCTTGAGCGCGGTGACCAGCCGGTTTCTATCGTCTTGATTATACCAAATATTAAGGTCATGTGAGGTTTTGTCTTGAACGTCTTCGCTGGTGAATCCGGTCAGTTCGGTAAAGCTTGTGTTGATCTCCACATACATGCCGTCCTTGAGGCGGTTAATATTTATGGCATCGGGGCTGGCGGCAAAGGCCAGGGCGAATTTTTCCTCGCTTTCGCGCAACGACAGCTCTGTTTGCTTGCGCGCGGTGATATCGCGGTAGATGGACTGGTAGGAACCATCCGGCATCATCTTGGTTCGCATTTCAAAAGATATTTCGGTACCGTCGGGACGGATCAGGGCCCGTTCACTGACGACGATTTTGTTTTGTTGCAGTAAATCAAAGCGGAGCGGGGTTTTTTGAAGACTCTCAGGGGTAAAGGGAAGTTCGCTGATATGCTTGCCAAGAAGATTCTCCCGTCCCATGCCAACCATTGTGCACATCTGGTTATTGGCCTCTATAACAGTCCCATCATGCGAGCCAAGAAGTATGCCGTCGACCGCTAATTCAATCAGTTCACGATACCGTTCCTCGCTTTTTCGGAGTGCTGTTTCCGCTTGTTTCGCTGCGGTGATATCAAGGGCTGTAAAGGTTATACCTGCGGTATGATTGTGGGGGTCTGTATGGGTGCATCGTAAAAGTATGTCAAGAATTACCCCGTCTTTGCGTTGCCAGCGTGTTTCAATCATGCTGGTTTCGTGCGCATGGGCATGAGGGGGTATGTTTTTATTAACGAGTTCATATGTCGCTTCATCCGGGTACAGCATCCGGGCATGCTGGCCAATAAGTTCCTCCTGTCGATAACCGGTCATCATGCAGATACGTTCATTGACCGCCAGGAAGACTCGGTTGCTCATTACGCCTATCCCCGTGGGAACGGCACGGAAAATACTGGTGAGGTATTGTTCCTTGGCGTGGAGTGCTTCCGCTGTCTTCTCGTAGTCGACCAACTTTATTTTGAACAGATAAAATAGGATCAGTGTTGAGATAACAGTAAACAACCATCCTTTGCCTGTTTGGGCAATGGTCAGCGCTTCTGGATTACGAGGAATAAGCAGGAGGACGGCCTTATCCGAAAAAAGTATCCAAGCAACGGAAAATACCAGATATATCACGGCAATCTTCGCCGCGGCCTGCATTGGCCTGGAGAAGAATATTTGTTTGTTCACCAGGGGAGCTCCTCGGTCATATCGATAAAAAGGTAGGTTGACAAACTGCGAACGATGAATCGTCGCCGCAACGGTTACGGCCATTTATAGGCCGGCCGAAGGGTACCTTTGCGGGATAGGTGGCTATCGAGTCCTGAGCAGGCAAGGCCTCGTTCGTACACCAACCTGTTGCCTCGAGACAAAGCGTACACAATGCGGGCAAAGCCCTGTTCAGTAGCTGCCGGTGTCAAAGTGCGGCCGCATTCTTGTCTCTGTAGTGTACCTATCCTTGTTTTGTCAATTGTCCCTGTGGGGTAGGCTTTATTTTCAGGCAGTAAGAGAAGCAGGCAGCTTCCGCTAATAAAAAAATCGGGGTGGAACGCCAGTATCCTCTGTGCCGCTGATGGGTGTGTCTTCCTTCTCGAGGATGCGATCAACACCCCTTATTCGCTGCTGTCACTATTGGATCACTCTCCTGACGACCGTTTTCGGTCTTTCCTGCATACGGCGATCTGTTCTTGCCGGGAGAGCTGAACTGATTGATTTTATTGCATCGTTTCGGCGTGCAGCGAGGGGATGATTTTTAGGCGTAGGGTTGCATTGCTAAGGGGGTTCGGCGGATACCCTCCGCCGAACCCCCTTTGCGGGTACTGCAAAAAATCATGTATTGGGTTCGCCAATCAGTCGTGTGATGTGATTTCGATCTGTTTAGACGTTCCTTGGGGCAGGGCTTTCCGTGGCATGGTCACCGACAATACCCCGTTTTTGAAGCTGGCTTTGATGCCATCCTGATCCACGTCATCAGGAAGGGAAAGAACCCGTTGAAACGATCCGTAGCTTCGCTCTATCCGATAATAATTTTTTTCCTTTTCTTCTTTTTCCTGTTTCTTTTCACCTTTGATGGTCATGGTGTTGCCGGTGATATCCAAAGAAACGTCTTTTTCGTCGACACCGGGTATTTCGACAGTGAGCAGATAGTGCTTATCGGTTGCGCTCAGGTCAACCTGTGGTTTGAGCAGGTTTGTGCCTTCAAATTCAGGAAATGACCGTAATGACCGTAAGCCCATGGTCGGCATGCCAAATCCGCGGAAAAAATGGGCGAAGATGTTGTCAATGTCACGATGCAGCTGCAGCATCGGCTCATGCTGACGTTCCGGGTAATAGGAAACTTTTTCACTGTGTTTGATCGGGACAGTATGATCGATTTCCTCTTCTTTTTTAAACCAGTTCCATGGCGCCAAATTTTTTAATTCCATCGTTGTCTTCTCCTCTCAGGGTTTGTACGGCAAAAGGGAACAAAAGGGGATGCAATCAACGATTATATTTTAACCAGCTTTGATTTCTATTTTCCGAGGTTGGGCTGCCTCTGATTTCGGCAGATGCAGACGAAGCACCCCGTCTTTAAGTTCCGCATGTATTTTGTTGGTATCAATCGACTGGGGCACGGAAAAAATCCGTATGAACTCGGCGTCGGCGAACTCCTGCCATGCCGCTGCACCGCTTGCCGGCAAGCGCCGCACGCCGGAAAGGGTCATTTTACCATTGTCGATATTGACCGCGATATCGTCTTTTTTCACACCCGGCATGTCGGCATGCAGCAGTATTTCAGAGTCATTTTGATAAATATCCACTGCTGGGGTCACTCGTGGCAATTGATGGACAAGTTCTCCCTGTTGTGCATTTTGGGTAACAAGATCGGTATTCTCGCTCATAGTGTTCTCCTTTTCTCTGGAATGCAATGTGTCGAGGTCACGTGTGGTATCAATTGATACTGATCTGTTTGGGTTTGGCGGCTTCTGATTTCGGCAGGGTCATCCTGAGGATGCCGTCTTTTAAAGTGGCTTCAACTTGATTGGCATCAACCTCATAGGGCAGGGTGAAGCTGCGCGAAAAGGATGAAGTGCTGCGTTCGGTTCGGTTTACGGTGTAACCCTCCGGGACATCTGCCTTCCGGGTGCCGCTGATTTCCAGGTAATTGCCCTGGATTTTGACGTTGAGGTCCTCTTTGGCAATGCCGGGAACTTCCGCCATGACTTCGAGATTGTCTCCGGTGTCATGAAGATTTGTCCGCGGATACGTCTCTCCGCTTGCTCCCCGGTGACCAATGCGAGAATTTCTGTCAAACTCGTTAAACACACCGTTCATCCGGGAACGGAAAAGATCCATTGCCCCCAAAATCTGATCTAAATCATTCAATCGTGCTATCATGTGGTCTCCTCCTGTGGTTGTTTTCTGGTGTCTTCAGTTGAATTCACGAGTGGGTTCTTTCTTGTCTGTTGTTTCGTGTGGTTGAAATATAATTCTCATGAAAAGTGAGTCAACGCAGGGGAGAATTTTTTTATTACTTTGTTTTGAAAAGTAAAAACAGGTGGTTGTACGGAACGTTTTCGATTATCTGCAGGCGCCTCAGGGATCCGGCAGTCAATAATGGTTTAGTCGATTTCGGCAGTGCTATCAGCTGGAAACCTCACCTTCTTGATCGATACCCCTTTTCTCCGCTCATTGTGAAATTCTGCTCTGCTGACACGCATGGAGTCGTGTCACGAAGTGGTATTTTTGTTCGCCTGCCTGCGCTGATTTCTGGCGCTTGCGTTCCAGTCTATCTCTTTGTTTTTTTACATAAAAAAATAACCACACCTTTGATCAATTAGATTGACAATATACGGAGAATTTGTCATAATTAATATCGAGAATTATTTCTCGATTAGAAAATTGAGTGCGGGGAAAAGGTTGGGGGTAATCAGTATCCTGTTCTTCAATAAAGGCTCTGGAGTGGAAAGTTATGGACAAAGTGATGGTACGAGCGGGGCGATCTCTTGTGAAACATGTACCGGAACCGACGTTACGCCGTTTACCGCTCTATTACCGCTTGTTGCGACAATTGCGCGAGACGGGTTGCAAAGGGGTTTCGTGCACAACCATCGGGAGGGAGTTGAAGCTCGATGCCACCCAGGTCCGCAAAGACATAGAGGTGACCGGAACCGTCGGTCGACCCAAGGTGGGGTACGACCTTGTCGAGTTGACCTGTGCTATCGAGCGATTTCTTGGCTGGGACAATACGACAGAGGCTTTTTTGGTAGGGGCGGGCAGTTTGGGGGAAGCGTTGCTGGGCTACCCCGGCTTTGCAGAGTGCGGACTCAATATTGTCGCCGCTTTTGATGTCGACCCGAACAAATGCCATCGGGTAATTCATGGCAAACATGTTCGGCACGTCAGCAAACTCCCCAACTTGATGCGCAGGATGCGCGTACGTTTTGGTATCATCACCGTCCCTGCTGCCGAAGCGCAGCATGCGGCCGAACTGCTTGTGGAAGGAGGTGTGTTGGCGATCTGGAATTTTGCACCGGCAAAAATTCGCGTGCCGGATAGTATCATCGTGACCAATGAGGACCTGTACTGCTCTCTGGCGGTCATGTCGCAAAGGTTGACAAAAAAACTAGCTGAGTCCCGTTCTAAAGGAGAACCAAAAGCATGACCACATCTGTTGAGCAGGAGTTGGTGCAACACGCTCCCGCACGCCAATTTGAAAAAATTTGCGCAATTCTTGAAGCAAACGAAAACAAACCGCAACGTTTGATCCCCATACTGCAGGCAGTCCAGGAGGAATACCGTTATTTGCCCGAGGATGTGTTGACCTTTGTGGCTACCGGCCTGGATGTTCCTCCGGCTCGTGTGTATGGCGTTGCCTCTTTTTATTCCCACTTCGCCCTGGTGGCAAAAGGTAAATATTGCATCCGGTTGTGTGATGGCACCGCCTGTCATGTTAAGCGCTCCCTGCCTATTCTTGAGGCCATTTACAAACGACTGGGTCTGTCGAGTAAACGGAACACCACCGAAGATATGCTGTTTACAGTGGAAACCGTTGCCTGTCTCGGAGCCTGCGGCCTGGCACCGGTCGTTGTCATTAACGAGGAAATCTATGGCCAGGTGACCCCGGACGCTGTGGTCAAACTGATCGATGGTATCGTGGACCGGGAGAAACAGTCATGAGTGCGAATTGCCGAGCAACCAACACGCCCGATCCCTTGATGGGGGCACAACGCCGGGTGATTATCTGCGCAGGTACTGGTTGTGTCGCCAGTGGCGCCCTGAAAGTGTATGCGGCCTTTCAGGAGCGAATGCAGCAAAGAAATCTCTCTTTTGTCTTGGAACTTCGGGAAGAGAACGATAATGCCGGAAAAACTGCCGTAACCCGCAGCGGTTGCCAGGGATTTTGTCAGATGGGTCCTCTGGTGACCATACTTCCGGAAAAGATACTCTATAATAAAGTCAATCCATCCGATGTGGATGAAATTATAGAGAAAAGTATTGTCGGTACCCAGGTTGTCGAACGGTTGCTCTATATCGAGCCCGGCACAGACCATACCTGCGTGGGGACCAACGATATTCCGTTTTACACACGGCAACAGCGTTTTGTTCTGGGTGATTGCGGTGTAATCGATCCGGAAAATCTGGATGAATATCTGCGAAACGGCGGGTATCAGGCGGCTCAAAAAGCTATTTTGGAAATGAGCCAGGAGGCGGTGTGTGCAGAAATTTCCGAATCGGGTCTGCGGGGCAGGGGGGGCGGCGGCTTTCCCACCGGGCGTAAATGGGAGGCAGCCCGTCGGCAGGTCGATGACAAAAAATATGTAATCTGTAACGCTGATGAAGGCGACCCCGGTGCCTTTATGAACCGCAGCGTTATGGAGGGGAATCCCCACAGCGTCATTGAAGGTCTGATGATTGCTGCACGCGCAATCGGTGCCGATGAAACACTGATCTATGTACGCGCTGAATATCCGCTGGCTGTGCAGCGGATGCGGCGCGCTCTTGAGGATGCCAACCGTCGGGGTATTCTTGGCGACAATGTGTTTGGATCCGGTCTCAACATTCGTTGTGAGATCATGGAAGGCGCAGGTGCCTTTGTCTGCGGTGAGGAAACCGCAATGATCGCTTCCATCGAAGGTCAACGGGGCATGCCCCGGCCCAAGCCGCCGTTTCCCGCCGAGAGCGGATTGTGGGGTAAGCCCACCATCATTAACAATGTCGAAACCCTGGCTCATGCAGTTCGGGTTATCAAGGAAGGGGCGGCACGGTTCAGGGAACTGGGAACTGCCGGTTCACCGGGGACCAAAACCTTTGCCCTGACGGGTCATGTTGCCAATACCGGTTTGATCGAAGTGCCTTTTGGCGCCACCCTGCGGGAGATTGTGTTCAAAATAGGCGGCGGCATCACCGCTCATGACGGTTCCATCGATGCTGCAGGTTTCAAAGCCGTGCAGATCGGCGGCCCGTCAGGCGGATGTTTGACCCAGGAACATCTCGACCTGCCGATGGATTTCGATTCGTTAAAGTCAGTGGGTGCCATGATCGGCAGCGGCGGTTTGGTGGCGATGAACCAGGATACCTGTATGGTTGCCGTTGCTCGTTTTTTCATGGAATTTACCCAGCGGGAGAGTTGCGGCAAATGCGTCCTCTGCCGCGAGGGTACTCGCCAGATGCTGGCCCTGATGGATGACATTATCGAGGGGAGGGCGGATGAAACCACCCTGCCGTTGCTGGAACAACTGGCCCATGCGGTACAAAAGGGATCGCTGTGCGGTCTCGGTAAAACTGCGCCCAATCCCGTGCTTTCGACACTGCGCCATTTTGCCGATGAGTATGACGCGCATGTTACGCACAAAACCTGTCCCGCCGGGCAATGTAAGGCGCTGCTGAAGCCCTGGATCGTTGCTGAGAAATGCAAAGGGTGTGGAAAATGTGCGAAAAAATGTCCGGTCGAAGCGATCAGCGGCGCCTTGAAAGAGCCGCATGTAATTGACCAGGATGCGTGCATTAAATGCGGGGCTTGTCTGCTGGCCTGCAAATTTGGGGCAGTCGAAGGATTGCAAGGAGCGCAAGCATGATCACAGCGAAAACAAAGGCCGCGACCCTGACCATTGACGGTCGCCCGATAGCTATCGAAGGCGAACGGAATCTGCTGGAGCTGGTCCGTAAGGCCGGAATCGATCTCCCTACGTTTTGTTATCATTCCGATTTGAGTGTGTACGGTGCCTGCCGTCTGTGTATCGTCGACGTTGAGGGACGCGGTATACTGGGGGCCTGTTCCACCCCTCCGGAACCAGGTTTGGTGGTGCGCACCAATACATCGGAATTACGGGAAATTCGAAAAATATCAATTGAACTGCTCCTGGCCAATCACGATCGGGAATGCACCAGTTGCGTGCGCAGCGGCAGCTGCCAACTGCAGGATGTCGCCCGCCGGCTGGGGATCACCAAGATTCGATATCGTTCCATCCATCAACCCAAGCCTGTGGATACTTCAAGCCCTTCTCTGACGCGCGATCCGAACAAGTGTGTGCTCTGCGGCGACTGTGTGCGGTTCTGTGACGAAATTCAGGGCATAGGCGCCATCGATTTTGCTCATCGCGGACATGATGCCGCGGTTCTTCCTGCTTTTGGGCATGATTTGGGAACAACGGAATGTGTCAACTGCGGCCAGTGTGCGGCGGTCTGTCCCACCGGTGCCTTGACGCCCGCCTCGGAGGTTGATGCGGTATGGAAAGCACTCCATGATCCCAACACCGTGGTGGTCGCCCAGATTGCCCCAGCCGTACGGGTCGCCATTGGCGAGCAGTTTGGCCTTGAATACGGGCTCAACACCACCGGTCAGCTGGTCGCCGCTATGAAACGGATGGGATTCAATATTGTCTACGATACCAGTTTCACCGCGGATCTGACGGTTATTGAAGAGGCCAACGAGTTCATTGCCCGTAAGAGCAGCGGAGAACGGCTGCCGTTGTTCACCAGCTGCTGTCCGGGATGGGTCAAGTTTGCGGAACAGTATTTCCCGCAACTGCTCAATAACCTCTCTTCCTGCCGTTCACCGCAACAGATGATGGGGTCCATGGTTAAACACACGCTCCCCGCTCAGTTGGGCCGGGAACGGAAAGACATTGTCATGGTTTCGATTATGCCCTGTACGGCGAAAAAGTACGAAGCCCGGCGTCCTGAATTTAAAACCGCCGGAGTAGCCGATGTCGACTATGTGTTGACTACTAAGGAATTGGCACGAATGGTCGAAGAGTCCGGACTATCCCTGACAAAACTCCATCCGGCCAGTTTCGACATGCCTATGGGCTATAAAACCGGCGCCGGAATTATTTTCGGCAACAGCGGTGGCGTTACCGAGGCGGTGCTGCGCTATGCAGTGGGAAAAATTACCGGACAGAATCCCGTGGATCCGGAATTTGAGGAGATACGCGGTGAAGAATCGCTGCGCATCATTCGCACCGAAGTCGGCGGCATGGAACTTCGCCTCGGCGTTGTCCACGGTCTGGCAAAGGCCCGTGAGGTGATGAACAGCATCCTGGACGGCTCACTGAGCCTTGATCTGGTCGAGGTAATGGCCTGTCCCGGCGGATGTATCGGTGGTGCCGGTCAGCCGGTAGCCCGTGATGCTGCGGAACGACGCCGCATTCGGACCGGATCGTTATATAACACGGACCGGTTGCTGGATCTGCATTGCTCTCAGGAAAATCACTTTGTTAACGAATGTTACCAGAAATATCTGGGGGAACCGGGCAGTCGTGACTCCCATCGTCTGCTGCATACCCATTATCACCACCGACGGCGAACCAGTGGTGAAGATGTCGCTCTTTCCATGGCAAAAAGCAAGGGCGATGGTCCACTGATTGTCCGTGTCTGCGCCGGTACCGGTTGTTTCCTGAGAAACTCGCAGGCCATCATTCAGGGGCTGATGAAACATGTCGAAGCCAGCGACCTTTCGGAAAAGGTGCAGATCCAGGCCTCGTTCTGTTTTGAAAAATGCGGTGAAGGACCCAATGTCGCTATCGGCGAAACCATACTCTCGCAGGCCACGGTGGAAAAGGTGATCGAGGCCATCCATATGGAACTGGCGCTGCGAAAAGCAACGGACTCGGTACAGGTGGAGGCCTGTTGACAGTATGGTTCCCACCGCTCTCGCCGCGGGGCGTTGTGCTGTGCGGAGAAGAGCAGTTTTAGTTGATAGGGCAGGTTTTTTTCTTTCGTGGCACGGTAGCTCCCGCGACAGGTTGCCGTGCTGCGGAAGATTTTTTTAAATCGCTCTCCTGACAAGGGTGGTGGGTAAAATTCGGCCAGTGCTTCCTTACTCCTGAATGTACTGCGTGGACTCCGGTATCGGGCTGATACCGGAGTCCTGTCGAATCCCTGTTCACGACTCAGCGGAACACCGGTAATTCGGCAATCGAGCACCCTTGCCCCGACCCCTTGTTGCTCGACCCTGTTTTTCTGCTTGGCCGATGTGCGGGTCATACTTATTCTTTCATGTTTACGAACGTGGAAATAGCGCTGTTTTTCGGTTTTTCCCCCTGTTTATCAATGGTGACACGCCTATGCGCTTGCCGCGGCCGCGTATGTTACCGACCAACAACTCTTTCCCCTTCGGTTTCGTTTTCGAATCCGTGCATGATAGCAACGTGTGAACAGTATGGTGCCAACCCGAACAGAACAGGACGCTCTCGGCCAATGCGCTATTCCGGCTGAGGTTTTGTGGGGGATTCATACCCTGCGTGCAGTCGATAATTTTCCCTTGAGCGGACGCCCCCTGCATCCCATGCTGATTCGATCGCTGGGTGCGGTCAAGCTGGCGGCGGCACTGACTAATCGCCGGCTCGGGGCCTGGAGGTCCGACACACTCAAGGCCGAGGCTATTATCGCTGCCTGTCGGGCAATGGCTGCAGGGGAATTGAATGATGCGGTCATTGTCGATGCCCTCCAGGGAGGAGCAGGCACCAGTGCCAACATGAACGTGAACGAGGTGTTGGCAAATCGTGCGCTGGAATTGCTTGGCTGCGACAAAGGTGAGTATGACCGCATCAGTCCGCTCGATGACCTGAATCGTCACCAATCAACGAACGATGTCTTTCCCACAGCCCTGCGCGTTGCCGCCCTCCAGCTGCTCGATCGATTGGAGCAGCGGGTGGTGGCTCTGCAGGAAGCCTTCCAGGCTCAGGAACAGCGCTGGGCCCATGTGGTCAAAGTAGCCCGTACCGAGATGCAGGATGCGGTGCTGATTACCGCTGGTCGGAACTTCGGGGCATACGCCGAGGCCATTAACCGCGATCGCTGGCGCATCTCCAAGTGCCATGAACGCCTGCGGGTTGTCAACCTGGGTGGAACCGCTGTCGGTACCGGTCTGGCCGCACCCCGTCGATATATTTTCGAGGTGACCGAAACCCTGCGCGAGGTTACCGGTCTGAGCCTGGCCCGGGCGGAAAATCTGGTTGAGGCCACCCAGAACACGGATGTTTTTGTTGAAGTTTCCGGCATTCTCAAGGCCCACGCCGCCAGCCTGTTGAAGATCTGCTCCGATCTTCGCTTGCTCAGTTCCGGACCTGATTCCGGACTCGCCGAGATTCGATTGCCTCGGCGGCAGGCTGGGTCCTCCATCATGCCAGGCAAGATCAACCCGGTCATTCCCGAGGCGGTGAGTCAGGCTGCGATGCAGGTGATCGGCAATGACACTACGCTGACGCTGGCTTGCGCTTCCGGCAGCCTAGAGCTCAATCCCTTTCTGCCCCTGGTGGCTGTAACCCTGCTGGATACCCTTGAGTTGCTTGCCCGTGCTGACGATATACTCTGCCGCCATTGTGTATCCGGGATTGAGGTGGATGAAACCCGCTGCAGCGCCCATGTGGCTAATTCCACGGCCGCGGCCACCGCTCTGGTGGCAGCCATCGGCCACGAGCGGGCCAGCGAAATTGCGGAACTGGCGAGTCATACCGGTGCCAGTGTCCGCCATCTGGCCGAGAAACACGCTGGGATCAGCGGAGAATACTTTGATGAACTGACCAGTGCGACGGCGGTCTGCCGGCTTGGTTTTGTTCCGGTACAAAAAGGAAAAGAAAGCGAATGACACAACAAGCACCTAAAGGCCTGCGCCTTCATATCGGTATCTTTGGTCGGCGCAATGTCGGTAAATCCAGCCTGCTCAATGCCATCACCCGGCAGCAGGTGGCCATTGTTTCCAACGTGGCCGGCACCACCACCGATCCGGTGGAAAAACCCATGGAGCTGCTGCCGCTGGGTCCGGTTTTGTTCATTGATACCGCCGGAGTCGACGATCTCGGTTCCCTGGGCGAGATGCGCATAGCCCGGACACGGGCAGTATTTGATCGTACCGATCTTGGCATCATTGTTGCCGCCCAAGGGGAATGGGGGAGGTTTGAAGCAGAACTGCTCGATGCTTTACAGGCGAGAAACACGCCGGTGCTGGTGGTGATGAACAAAATGGACCAGGCGCGAGCACCTGAAGCGCTGGTCGGTGAGCTTGCACAAAAGAACGTGGCGCTGGTTCATACCGCTGCTCTCAGCGGTGAGGGGCTGGCCGAACTTAAAGCACGGATTATTGAAAACGCGCCTGCCGATTTTCTCTCCAGTCCGGCCATTGTCAGTGATCTTGTCGGCCCCGGCGAAACCGCTGTGCTGGTGGTGCCCATTGACAAGGAGGCTCCCAAGGGGCGGCTGATCCTGCCCCAGGTTCAGGCTATCCGCGATCTGCTTGACGGCGATGCCCTCTGTCTTGTGGTTAAAGAACGGGAACTGCGCCATGCCCTTGCCATGCTCAACACGCCCCCCAAACTGGTGGTCACCGATTCGCAGGCCTTTCTCAAGGTGGCGGCCGATGTCCCCGCAACCGTTCCCCTGACCAGCTTTTCCATCCTTTTTTCCCGGTGCAAAGGCGATCTGCTCACTCAGGTGGAGGGTGCCACGACGATTGACCGACTGCAACCGGGCGACCGGGTCCTCATGTGCGAAGCCTGCGCCCATCATCCCATTGGCGAGGATATCGGACGGGTCAAGATTCCTCGCTGGCTGACCCAATATGTCGGCGGTCCACTGCAGTTCACCCATGTACAGGGACACGATTTTCCCGAGGATCTGCAGGCGTACCAACTGGTTATTCAGTGCGGTTCCTGTATGCTCAATCGGCGCGAGGTGCTCAGTCGTATTGTCCACTGCCGTGAGGCAGGCGTTCCTGTGACCAATTACGGTCTGGCCATTGCCTTTAGTCTGGGTATCTTTACACGGGCCCTGGGCCCTTTTCCTGCGGCTCTGGAGCTGCTCCGGTCTCTGGATGAGGCAGCTGTCGGCGAGGGGGCGTGAGTATGGATCGCCGCGAAATACTGCACTGGCTGCACTGTGAGGATCCCTACGAACTCGAAAACCTCTGGCAATGGGCGGATCGGATTCGTCGCGAGCATGTTGGAGAACAGGTGCATCTGCGCGGCCTGGTGGAGATTTCCAACCATTGCGCGCGCAATTGCCATTACTGCGGTCTGCGTGCTGCCAACCTCAAGATCGTCCGTTATCGGCTTGGCGACGAGGATATTATTGCTTGTGCCAAACAGGCGGTTGCTCTTGGCTACGGAACCCTGGTCTTGCAGTCCGGAGAAGATGAGCGGATCGAGGCCGATCGGCTGGTTGCACTCATTCACCGCATCAAAGCAGCCACGCCGCTTGCCCTGACCCTCAGCCTGGGAGAGCGAACCGAGGCCGAGCTTAAGGCCTGGAAGGAAGCTGGTGCCGATCGGTATCTGCTGCGCTTTGAGACCTCGGATACAACCCTGTATCGTGCTATTCATCCGGATCGCAGCGGCAGGGTCTCCGATCGGATTGCCATTCTCCATCAATTACGGCAACTGGGCTATGAAACCGGCAGCGGCGTTATGATTGGCGTCCCCGGTCAGCGTTATGAGGTGCTGGCCGACGATATTTTGTTGTTTCGGGAGCTTGATCTCGATATGATCGGTATCGGTCCTTTTATACCCCACCCCGATACTCCGCTGGGCCAGATCAAGCCTTCCTATCCGTCCCCGCCGGATCAGGTGCCGCCAACTCTTGAAATGACCTGCAAGGCCGTAGCCCTGGCCCGTATTGTCCGGCCGGATGCCAATATCCCTGCAACCACAGCTGTGGCGGTGATGAATCTCTGGCAGGGAAGGAAGCAGGTGCTGAAGCGGGGTGCCAATGTTATCATGCCGAATCTGACGCCCCTGCGGTACCGGGAACTCTATGCCATCTACCCTGGGAAAGCCTGTACGGCAGAAGCCGCAGACCGCAGCGATAACGATATCCGTCAGCAGATCGCTACTATCGGCCGCATTGCCGGTTTGGGACCGGGTGGGCGGCAGCGGCACGCCGGAGGCAGAAATTGATGGATAATCGCACCCCGCTGCAGATCGCCATCTGTATGGGCAGTTCCTGTTTTATCCGCGGCAACAATGCGCACACCTTGCACACCATTCGCCGTTGCGTCGAGACGGCCGGATTTGAACCGCAAATCACCGGTCATCTCTGCGAAAACCAGTGCACCTGTGGTCCGCATATTACCATTGAGGGGACGATGTACTCACATGTGCAACCCTCCTGCTTTCCCGAACTGCTGAAACACCATCTCGCTGCCGGTACGGAGGAAAACGATGGATAGGCTGCCTCCCATCTATACAGAAAAGCATGAATGTCAGGACTGCTACAAATGTGTTCGCCAGTGCCCGGTTAAGGCAATCAAGGTACAGGATGCCTATGCCACTATTGTTGCGGAGATGTGTGTCTTCTGCGGCCATTGCGTATCCATCTGCCCCAACGCCGCCAAGCATGTGCGCAACGATCTGCCTCGGGCCCGGCAATTGGTCAAGCTGCCCACCAAGGTCTTTGTTTCCCTGGCGCCTTCCTGGATGACGGAATTTGCAGATATCCCGGAACCTCAACTGATAGCTGCCCTGAAAAGACTGGGTTTTGCCGGCGTTTCTGAAACCGCGCTCGGTGCGCAGCAGGTCAGTGCCCATGTCGCTCAGGCCCTGGGTGCGCACCCTGAAAAAATGCTGCTTAGTTCTGCCTGTCCTACGGTGGTAGCCTATATTCAGAAACATCGCCCGCATCTGGCTGCTTCGGTCACCGAACTGATGTCCCCTTTGCTGGCGCACTGCCGAATGCTGCGCAGGCAGTACGGCGAGAGCATTCGTATCGTTTTCATCGGGCCCTGCATCGCAAAAAAAATAGAAGCGGATGAGAACCCGGATCTGCTCGATATTGTCCTGACGTTTGAAGACCTTCGTTCCTGGATGGCCGCAGAGCGGATTGATCCCCGATCCCTTGAGCCGGATGTGGAGGATGTCTTTATGCCTCAGCGTGCCGAAGAAGGAATGCTTTATCCTGTTGATGGCGGCATGATAGCCGGCATCCAGGCCCATTGTGCCGTAGACAATGCCGCGTTCATGAGTTTTTCCGGGCTGGCTGCGGTGGAACGTGCTTTGGCCGGACTGGAAGAGAGAACCACTGCTGACGGACTTTTCCTTGAACTGCTGGCGTGCGAGGGGGGCTGCATCAACGGACCTAAGGTTTCTACAGCAGGGAACACGGTCATCAAGCGCCATCGCGTTTTGGCAAACGCCCGTTTTCCCGAGAAACAGGTTGTTCCGCGTCTCGTGGAGATCGATATTCATCGCTCAGTTGTACCCCAGCTGTTTAACCAGGCTCCTGCCACGGAGACCCAGATCAGCGAGGTGCTGCGTTCAATCGGCAAACGTTCCATCGAGGATGAACTCAATTGCGGCGGTTGCGGGTACGATTCCTGCCGGGATTTTGGTAGGGCTCTTCTCGCCGAGCGTGCTGAACGGGCCATGTGCGTGTCGTGGATGCGCCAACTGGCTTTTAAAAAGGCCAACGTGCTGATTCATAAAATCCCTTCGGCGGTTGTCATTGTCGATGACAGACTGTCTATCCTTGAATGTAACGAGGCCTTTGTCGGTATCGTCAATCCGCTCCACCCCGCCTTTTCACCATCGGAACTCGAGGGGAAATCCTTGGATGCTGTCCTGCCGTTCACCAATCTTTTTGCCAGTGTTCTGAAAAACAATATAGATATCATCGACCGCGATATACGCTTTCATGACACCATTCTCCACCTCTCTATATTCACCATCGACCCGCATGCTGTGGTAGGTGCAATTCTTCAGGATATTACCCGACCTGCGGTGCAGAAAGAACAGGTGATCAAGCGCGCCCGCGAGGTAATTCAGAAAAACCTGGCCACCGTGCAGAAGATTGCGTACCTGCTGGGAGAAAATGCAGCAGAATCCGAGGTGACCCTGAACAGCATCATTGAATCGTTCTCGCCGGCCAAGATAGACGAGGGGGATGCCGAAGAGAACAATGGTTGAAGAAGCCTTTATCGATGTGGCGCATGCCCAGTGCAGCAAATACCGTCAGTCAATCTGTGGCGATGTGTTTCTCTCGCACCGGATTAAGGAGGAGGGGAGGCTGCTCGCTGTACTTTCCGACGGCCTCGGTTCGGGAGTCAAGGCGTCGGTACTGGCCACTCTTACCGCTTCCATGGCCCTCAAGTTCGCCTCCACCTGCACCGATCCCCGGCTATGGGCACGTTCGATCATGGATACCCTGCCCATTTGCGAAGTGCGCAAGATCAGCTATTCAACGTTCACCCTGATTGATCTTGATGAAAGCGGTACCTTGCGGTTCATCGAGCATGGCAATCCATCTTTCGTGCTGCTGCGCGGGACTTCCGAAGTAGTGCCGGAACGCGCATTGATCAGGCTGGAAAAGTGGAAAGACCGGCTTATATATCACGGGAAACTGCACCTGCAAATCGGTGATCGTCTGCTTTGTTTTTCCGATGGCATCACGCAGTCGGGAATGGGACGCACCGACATGCCGCTGGGCTGG
Organism: Desulfobulbus sp.; assembly: GCA_041622895.1. GTDB lineage: Bacteria > Desulfobacterota > Desulfobulbia > Desulfobulbales > Desulfobulbaceae > Desulfobulbus. Next base: position 22,133 of record JBFJXW010000042.1, read on the forward strand.
ACCCGCGAGTCGGCGGTCGATTTTGCCAGGAAGTGCATCCGGGCTCAGGCCGGAATTTCCTCCCGTATACTCGCCAATGCCCTTTTACGTCAGGCCCTTGGCAACGACGACGGTCACGCCCGCGATGACACCAGTGTTGGCGTGGTCCATTTTCGGGTGCCGAGGCAGTTGTTGATCATGACCGGCCCGCCCTTTGCGCATCAGCGAGATTTCGAATTGGCCCGCGCCGCCATGACCTTTCCTGGCCGGAAGATAATCTGTGGCGGTACAACGGCGACCATTATCGGTCGCATTCTCAAACAGCCGATTACCATGGATCTTTCCGCTGCCGACACCGGTCTTCCGCCATCGGCCCGAATGGAAGGTATAGATTTCATCACCGAGGGGGCCATCACCCTGGCCCGTGTAGCTCAATTGCTGGGCGCAGATTGTACTCCCGATCAGCTGCCGAGTAATCCGGCGGGTGAAATTGTCCGCCTCATGCTGGCCAGCGACATCATCCATTTTATTGTGGGAACACGAATTAACGAGGCCCA
>JBFJXW010000043.1:0-22458 GCA_041622895.1 Desulfobulbus sp.
ATATCAAAGGATACCCTGCGGCGGAAAATTGAACGATACGATATTACCAACCCTCTGGCCATCGACACGTCCGAGTAAGACCATTCGTGCCCATACACGCATCCAGCAAAAAAAAGGTGCTCCGAACAATCCGGAACACCTTTTTTTTATACAACCATACTCTGTACCCTTTTGAAACGCCTGGAACAGCCCGCACGATGGACACGCGGACCTATTAACCGCAGGATCGTCGTGGCCTGCCTTCCGGAATTGACTGCAACCGCCTTTTCCGATAAAGCATTAACTCGACGATTGGTGCTTTTTTTTTTGCCCAGGCACGCCCTGTTGTTTGCATGTATCACATTCTTTGGCCTTCAGCCTGGCTGCCGCATCGCCAACCCGGTGCAGGGTACGGGGTACAGCTCGATCCACCCGGGCTTCGCATCGTAAATGAATCTCAGGCGGGCATCCGGCCACATCCCAACAGGGAATATAATCCAGCAGTTTCTTCAAGCCGGGAATACTTATTCCCTCCTCATGGATAAATGTACGCAGACAGGTAATCCATTGGATATCATCAGCAGAAAACATCCGGCGATTACCGACAAGCGCCGGCTTCACCAAGCCTTCCTTCTCATAAATCCGCAGCGTACGCGGATGTACATTCAACAATTTTGCGGCAACACCGATCGGATAAATGGGAACATCGGAGCGGATCACCTGGATTTCCGTTCTCTTTCTCGCCATACCGGTCTCCTAGCAATACGGGGTGCCAGGGAAAGAAGGCTGCCACTCGCTACCGACAACCGCCTTTCCTTTCGGCACAGTTCCATCAGTGGTCTTCTGAAAGATGGCCACGGAACATCCGCTCTCCCATCATAAACAAGACACCGCAGAAGGTAAAACCGGCGAGAGTTACCATCCACTCATGCAGCGTGGGCGCATACGGCAGAATGTGGGGCAGATCGACAATGCCGTACTCGTGGAATCCAGGAATAATCTGACCGACAATTACCAGGTCGTATCGCATGACAAAGATACCGATGATACTTGCTGCCGAACCGAGTGCCATAGCTGTAATATTTCTGGCTCTAACGGCAAGGATGATCAAGAAAGGAATAGCAAGCCCCAGGCCTACTTCGCCGTACCAAAAATTATTGGCGAAGGGACCATTGATAAGGGACATGATTGCCTCATATTTTCCCGGGGGATGACCGGAAATTCCGGAGATCATCTTCCAGGTGGTGAAAAACATAATAACGAGATAGAGCAAGGCACCCAATTTAGCAACCGATCGCAACGATTCGACCAATGCATCGCTCATCTTCCAGCCATTGATTTTGTAACCCAGCCAATGGAAGAAGATAACGGTGGCGCAACCGGACATCATCGCCGAGGTGATAAAATAGATCGGCATATATGGTCCGTGCCAGAACTCCCGACCGTTGAGCAGTCCAAACACCGCCCCGAGATTGGAGTGGGCGGCAACACCGGAGATTACTCCGAGCAGACCGAGCATACCGGCAATCTTGTGTTTCCCAGCCTGCAGCAGGGCGAATTCGATAAGCATGAAGAATAAATAGGCACCGTACAGTGTACCCATCCACCAGATGTTAGAGCTGAGATTCGGTGAGATAATGTTGTAGACCGCCATACGCCAAGGATTTTCGATCTCAAAGGCGATGACGAGAAACCCGGCGATAATGGTGGCGATCGCCAAAAACACTGATCGTTTGGCAATGGGCTTAAACGCTTCGAAACCAAACACATGCCCAATGGACGAGACCAGACACAAACCCGTCGAAGTCACGACGAAAAAAACGTAGGCGGCAAGCATCAACCCCCACGGCACCTCACGGGTTACGCCGTAAACATGTTCATGACCGGCAAACATGGCATGGGTGCCAAAGGCAACGCCAATCAGAGTAAAAATACCAAGAAGACCGATCACACCATTGTACACACCGGACCGACTGCCTTCAAGACCTCCCTCCTGGGGAAGCACTTTAGTTAATATATTTTCCATGATACTCTTCTCCCTAACGATTCGGACGACGCACAGCAGAATTCGCCCAGTACTGATTATTTAATGTGAAAATTGACTCGGCCCTGAAAAATGCCACTGTTAGGGTAAATCGCTTTCTTCCCTGACGGACTGAAGAACCGGTTTGATTCTCAGATCGAACAGCGTATGGAGAGCAGCACCACCCAACCAGATAACGAAAAACAGCATAGCTTCCATTTTGCTTCTCCTTGCACCGGTTTCCCGGACAGTTGTGTTTCACCAGATTATATTGGCGGATATAACCCAGCTCTTGTATCGGTTTTCAGCACCTCCTTTTTCATGTATTCCGTTCAGGTGAACGGATCTGGACCTACAAACATTAGTTAGAACCTATGTGGTTATTTTTAGCCACAGTCGCAAGCGCTGTCAAGAAAAACCATTATCAATTGTCAAAAATATTGGAAATAACATGATCAGATTTCGCCCAATAAACTATTTTAAGCTTTTACGGAAATAACTATTTCCGATTTCAATCTCATCGGCCGTCTCATCATTTCACACTATTATAGTTAATTAGCAAATTATTTCTGCAACCGTAACCCCACCAAAGCCGAAAAAAAGCATTTTCCAATCAGCCGCAATCTGCGCCCTGCCGGAAAACCACAAGGCGCATACTGCGCTATAATCATTTCCGTCAGGTTCAAACGCAACACGACAAAACATACATTGCGCACCACATTGCTCGCAATTTTGGTACATTACCTTCCGCTCAAGGTACTGAAACAATAAATTTTATCCTGGAACATATAATGCAAACAAGTGACTCAGCTACTCGCACTTATTCGGATAACGAGCAAGCTTCCCCCATCCCCTCTGAGGTGGCGGCCTCGGAGGGGAACTTCTCTCTGTTCTCCAACTTTACCTTTGTCCTGTTTTATGGTAGCTCCCTAGGAGGAAAGGCAGAACCACTCCCGCTATACAGCACGGCATAACGCCCCTGGATTGCACGGATACTGGCTGCTTCATGAGGCCGCCTATGGCGAACCTTTGTCGATCTTTTTAAGGAGAACCCGGTGCAGCATTTCTATAAAAATCTGGCCATCTGGCTGATCATCGCGCTTGCCGCCCTGTTACTGTTTAACTATTGCAGCAAATCGCCGGCGCGGCACCACGATGTGCCGTATACGGAATTCATCAAAAAGGTAGACAGCGGCTTCCTCTCCAAGGTTACCATTATCGAAAATACGGTATTCTGGGAAACCGCTGACGGCACGTCCTACAAAACCGTCATTCCAAGAGCTGACGATACCCTTGACCGCCTTGTCCGCAAAAATGTGACGGTTCGCGCCGAAGAGCCTCCCGAAACTCCCTGGTTCCTGCAGAGCCTGCTCTCCTGGCTGCCCCTTCTCCTGCTCGCCGTCCTCTGGTATTTTTTTTCGCAGAGAGGCAGTGGCCGCAGTGGCGGCGGCAGGGTTACGGCCTTTGGCAAAAGCAAGGCCCGGCTGGTCAGTCCGGAAGAATCCAAAATCAAGCTAGACGACGTCGCCGGTATCGACGAAGCCAAGGAAGAGGTTGAGGAACTGATTGATTTTCTCAAAAAACCGGAGAAATTTGTTGAGGCCGGAGCGAGAATCCCCACCGGCGTTCTACTGTATGGCGAACCGGGGACTGGTAAAACCTTGCTGGCCAAGGCTATTGCCGGAGAGGCAGGAGTGCCGTTTTATTCGATCAGTGGTTCCAACTTCGTAGAGATGTATGTTGGAATCGGTGCATCGCGGGTTCGCGATCTGTTTGAAGAAGGAAAAAAGAAAGCACCCTGCATCATTTTCATCGATGAGATTGACGCGGTCGGCCGGCACCGTAGCTCCGGTAGCGGCACCGGCGGTAACGACGAGCGAGAACAGACCCTCAACCAATTACTGGTGGAAATGGACGGTTTCGAGGCCCATGACCATGTAATAGTCATTGCCGCCACCAACCGTCAGGATATTCTGGACCCGGCCTTGTTGCGCCCTGGCCGCTTCGATCGCCAGGTCATGGTGCCGCTGCCCGATGTTGGCGGCAGAGAAAAAATTCTCAAGGTGCATGCCCGCGCCACCAAAATTGGCGAGGATGTCGATTGGCAGATAATCGCCAAAGGCACGCCCGGTTTCTCCGGAGCCCAGTTGGCCAGTCTGGTCAATGAAGCAGCACTGATGATGACCAGAAAAAACTGCCGGGCGATTACCATGGAGATTCTGGAAGCGGCAAAAGACAAAGTACTGATGGGTGCGGAACGGCGCAGCCTGATTATAACGGAACGTGATAAACGGATCACCGCTTGTCACGAAGCGGGACACGCCCTGGTCGCCTGGATGCTGCCTGGAGCCGACCCGGTACATAAAGTGACGATCATTCCACGCGGTCGAGCCCTAGGCCTCACCATGCAGCTTCCCGAAGAGGAACGCAACTCCCACGACCGGACTTACCTCACCAACACCCTGTGCACGCTGCTGGGTGGAAGAATCGCCGAAGAAATCGTCTTCAATCAAATGACCACCGGTGCCGGAAACGATATTGAACGAGTATCGGATATAGCCAGACGTATGGTGTGCGAATGGGGCATGAGCGAGGCAGTTGGGCCGCTGACCTTCAGGGCATCAAATCCGCTGAATGGCCAGCCTGGGCAGATCATCAGCGAACAGACAGCAATTCTCATCGACACTGAAACCAAAAAGCTGGTGCAGGCAGCCTATGATACCGCCAAGACCATTCTTGTCGAACAAAGAACGATCCTTGACGCGATCACCACGGCCCTGCTGGAAAGAGAGACAATTTCTCACAATGATATCCAGGAGATTATCGACCAATCCGGCACAAGGTAACAACATGCATCGCACTCGACGTTCGGCTCCACTGCTGCTTGCCGCTTTTCTGTACCTGTCAATCGAGACCTGTCTGGCAGCGCCCACGGAACATGGACAGATCACCGGTCCCTTTACCGATGCCCAGGCAGTCACCCTGCAGTGCCTGCATTGCCATGCACAGCAGGGTGCCGATATTCTCCAATCGAGCCACTGGACTTGGCAACGTCCGCACCGCATCAACGCAGGCATACAGAATTTTGCAAAAAAGAACGACCTGTCCACCTTTGCCATTGACGTCACATCCAATCCCGGCCGGTGCATGACCTGCCATATCAGCACCAACCTGCTCAGCGGTCGACACAATCCTAACTCGGCCGCGGACATCGACTGCCTGGTGTGCCACGACACCACCGGCACCTACCGTCGAGCCCTCGGAGCACCGGAAAATGATATTGATCTCGTCCGTATCGCGCAAAATGTCGGCGTCCCCACTCCTGACAATTGCCTCACCTGTCACGGCAAAGATTGCGGCCTCACCGGGCTGAACAACCAGGGAGGGTTTGCCGACGACATCCACCTGAAAAAAAATGGGGCTGCGCTGCGTTGTCAAAAGTGCCATCCGTCAGAAGGAAAACATCGTTTGTCCCGACAAATAGCTGTTCCAAACGGCAAGGCTCAACCTGCGGGTTGCAACTCCTGCCATGGTGCAAGCCCCCACTCCTGGAAACAGCTCGACCAGCATGCCAAAACCATCGGTTGCCAAACCTGCCATATACCCGCATACGCACGCAGCACCCCTGCCGTTATCAGCTGGAACTGGTTGCCACAGCTGCCGCCATCTTCCTCCCGGCAAGCACACCCCTCCATACCGTTTCTGCTCAAAAACGGCATGATCCTGGCTTCAAGGGTACAACCGATATATTTATGGGACAATGGCAGCGACCAGATGTACATGCGGGGTGATCGTATCGAGCCGGAAACAGCAACAACCCTGATTGGCCCGACAACACGAGACGACGCGTCGCTGATCAAACCATTCGCGGTATGTTACGCAACGCAGCTTTACGACACAAAGTACCGGTATCTGATATCGCCGGCACTTACCAGTGCACCAGAGAGCCTCTTCATTCCTGCTGACTGGCATCAAATCGCCGGCGAGGGGATGAACGGACTGCGTCTCCCTTACAGCGGTTCATACACTTTTACGACCACCGTGACACTTCGACGCTTGAATCATGGCATCGCCCCCGCATCCGAGGCGCTTGACTGCATGGATTGCCACGGGCAAGAAAACCGCCTTTCAGGATTGGGCTTGGGACACGATAAGACTCAAGAGCGCGAGGCGGTACAAGCCCCTGTCAAACGACCGTAGTAGCTTGCAGCTGCAGCAGAGGAACGGTGCCCCTGAAAAACCCTGCCCTATTCACAGCCTCCAAAATATCATGGTTTTGAATGATTCCGTTTCCAGCGCCAGGGAGGCACGGGTTTTTTCCCACGCCACAACCCCACACGCTGCTGCCTGGCCGCTCGTTGCAAAGACGTCATATCAGAGCAGAGAGGCTGCGCCTTGCAATAGTGCGGATAGACCCAGGCCATGCCATTTTGCACCAGCTCGCTATTGACCAGCCTTCCTTTGCTCCACACCAAAGCGACAATTCTTCCGTATCGATCCCTATCCACAGGTTTGACAGTCACCGTCTGTCCCTGGACCAAAGCTCTGGTGAAGCGTTTTGCATCTTGCCAATGCGCCTGACCGTATTCCGGGCTATCAACACCGTAGAGCCGGATCTTATATTCACGACGCCCCTTTTTCACCGCAAAAGAGTCGCCATCGGCCATCCAAACACCTCTTCCCTCCCAGGCCCAGACAGACACACTGTTTAGACAGATCATACTGATAACGATAATGATCTGTTGCATTGCTTTCATAAAATCAAACATCCCCATCTCACTCTTTTCGAGCAAGGCTCTCTCGTTGTCAATAGAATGACACTTCATCTGAAAGTTCCTTGTACTTCCTTCTTCTCCTATGGTACGCTTACAATTAATCGTACCAGAAGACCAAAAAAGAACAGAATATTTTCTGATTTTTAACGCCAGCTTTGCGCAATCCATTATGGAAACAAACGTCATATCAGTGGGGGAGCTTACGGGAAACGAAGAAAAAACCCGAGATCTCATTCTCACCCTTCCCCTGTTTGACGCCTTTAAAACCGATGAGCTCGATACCCTTTCCCGCCACATGAATTTCGCTGAATTACTGCGTGGAGAGCACCTTTTTGCCGAGGGAGATAAAGGAGACTATATGTGCTTTGTGGTACGTGGCCTCCTGGATGTTCTCAAAAAAACAAGTATTGGCGACTACCGAGTCATTACCCGACTCGGCAAAGGCAATACCATCGGCGAAATGTCGATCATCGACAAATCACCCCGCTCTGCCACGGTAGTCGCCCGGCAGCCAACGGTTGTCATTATATTGACAAAGCAGGGTTTCGATATCCTCACTGATAGTCACCCCGCCCTTGGAATCACCCTGCTGAAAAAAATTATGCGAATGTTAAGTCTGAATATGCGTCGGACCACCAGCAAACTTGCAGATAAACTCCCGGACTAAGCCATGCCTCTCGATGCTTTTCATGGAATAATAGGCCGAAGTGCATCAATGCAGCGGCTGTTTCAATTGATTGGTAAACTTGCCGAAGATGACCTCAGCACCGTGCTCATTCAAGGTGAATCCGGGACCGGCAAGGAAATGGTGGCCAAGGCAATCCATGCACACAGCCCGAGGAGTGCGCATCATTTTGTTCCGGTCAACTGTGCGGCCATCCCTGACGATCTGCTGGAAAGTGAACTTTTCGGATACACCAAAGGGGCGTTCACCGGCGCAACCACCGCCAAGATAGGCCGCATCGAATACGCCAATGGCGGGTCGCTTTTTCTTGATGAAATCGGCGATATGAAACCGGTACTCCAGGCAAAGTTGCTTCGGGTATTGCAGGAAAGAGAATTTGAACCGGTCGGCGGCCTCAAACCGATTCCGGTGGATGTCAGAGTTATCGCCGCCACCCATTGCAACCTGGAGCAAATGGTGGCCGAAGGCAAGTTCCGTGAAGATCTCTACTATCGGCTCAATGTTATTCCGGTTGTCATCCCTGCGTTACGCGAACGCCCGGAAGATATCCCGCTCCTCATCGAACATTTCATCAGAACTATCGGTAAAAACAAGAAAAAGCCCTTGCAGGGATTTGACTTGGCGGCCCTGCAGACCCTTGTTGCATTCCCATGGAGGGGTAACGTCAGGGAACTGGAAAACCTGGTGCAGCACATGACCATACTCTTCGGCGGCTCTCAGGTTCGCTTCAACGATCTCCCTGAAAAATACCGCAACGGTGCGCCGCCCATTGATACGGCACAGGCCGCATCCCTGGAGACAGTACTGGGCGATGATACGCAACCCGATCAGGTCATGCTTTATTCTTCATCCACCACCATGACAACGGAAATCTGCCCAGAGAGCGGCATTGATTTCAATGCCTTGGTTAATGACTTTGAGACCCAATTGATCGTTCAGGCACTGAAGCTGACACAGGGCAATAAAAAAGAAGCCGCCCGCCTGCTCAAACTGAAACGGACCACTTTATTGGAAAAGATCAAAAAAAAGGAACTGGTGATCAACTGTTCCGAGGGAGGAGAAGCACCATAATCCCCATCAAGCCGCCCGCTTGACCAGATTCAATTCTATTTTTTCGCGGACATCGACGGTTGTCGAAGGGGTGATGAGGATATCGCACGCACCGTATTTAACCGCCTTACACCAGTGTTCGAGTCCACGTCGGACCAGCAACCACCAGCGGAACCGACACTCCGGCACTGCTGATTTTTATGGCCATGCCGAACCCCTGCTCGCTGACAGTTCGCATCACTAGAAAGGCTAACTGAACACCAGGGGTTAAGGCGCCGTTCACCGAATCCTTGAAATGTAATATTCTGGGCACATAGCCCATCTCTTTCAGCGCAGCCGCAATACGACCGCCCTCGGCATCATCATCGGTAAAAATGAGAATATTAGGGGTCTCGACCGTTGTTTCTGGCAACCGATCTGATGCATATGCAGCGTTGTCTGTACCGACACCGGCCTTCTGTGTTTTTTCCGATTGTGCAGCACTCTCCTGCAGAGCATCCGCATCCACAGGCAGGTCATGAAGTTCCAGCACACCGGCTGGAATGAGCATCTGTAACCGCCCAAGTTCTCTGCCGTTATACTGCAGCTGACCGGCTGAGAAATAATAGGTCTGGTTGGGAATAACAGCATCGGAATTGGGATCGATCTTGGCCGGAATAACCGTTTCGATTGCGGTCTTCACAAATCCGAGTTTATTGCGATACTGATCTCCAAAAACGGATGCATACACGCCAGCAATGATGTTCGTTACTTCGCTGTAGGCATCACTGGCATCATCACCAAATTCTTCGTTTTGCGCTGTCTCCTCCAGTTCGCTGTCTGGGAGCATAATAAGGGTGCCCCCGATATATACAGCTGTTTTAAGGTCAGCGAACAAAAAGGCCTCCCCCTGCCCGCTCCCCCGGATATCCATGCGGGCCATGACCTGTTTGCCTCCGGCCTGGCAGAGAAAGCCTTCCTTTGAAAAGGCCCCGAACTCCTCCGGGACAACCTGCAGGGTACCGCCCAGCAGGGCACTCACCTCTTCACTTATCTTGGCCATACTGTTTTTCAGCAGACCGTCAACAAGTTTTTTCTGCTTGCCGACATCGCGTGGACGCTTTGCCGTCTGTTTGTTTTTCTCCGTTTCTTCCCCTTCAGTGCCCACCGGCCGTTCGAAAACACCGGCTTCCTTCTCGTCATCGTCGCTCGCTGCTTCTCTATCAATTGGACGGCTCAACACCTCATCTTCAGGGGAGCCCTCGACGGATTCGGATTTATCGGCTCTGGTTTCACGAGCTTCCTTTTTCTGTACGGTATCTTCAGCCTCCGACAAACCAAAAAGAACAGCCGGAAAGGCTATTTTGAGTTCACCGAGATCACGGCCGCCCAGTTGCATCAGAACAATCAGTACATAATAAGGCCCATCGGGAACCGGCGGCACGGATCCGGCAGCCATATCAGCAGGAACAACGACCTCTTGTTCAGTTCGGACAAAACGGATACTTTTTGAATAGTGCTCCTCAAAGGTGTGAGTAAACGTTCCACAGATGATATTGGCAATTTCACCGAAAGAATCCTTCAGCTCATCGGAATACTCCTCTTGCGCAATAAAACTTTCCAGTTCGGATTCCGGCAGCATAATAAGGTTGCCGCCTAGATAAATAGCATCCTTGATATCGATCAGCAGACAGCCTTTCCCCTGAAGATCGCCGTTTATGCTGATGTGGGCAAGTACGCTTTTGCTGCCGGACTCACCTAACAGATCTTCCGCATTGACCAGCCGGAACTGCGGTTCATGTAACCGCAATGATTTTCCGATCAGGTTGGCAACATCCTCCTGAACCTTTTCACGGCAATGGAGCAGTATTTCGTCGAAACGTTCTCTGGCTTTCATAGTAAAGGCATCAACACCTGAAAAATAAACGTTGCACGGTTATCAATCAATAGACCGAACCCGAAGAGCGCTGCAGCAGCCTGGTCAACCGTATTTGTCCGAAAAAACAATGCACGACACCGAAGGAATGATTGTCGACAGTTGTGGATAGGTTTCCTGATTTTTCGGCGATAGAACGGGAGGACCCAGCCCCATTGAAAATTTAAACCTGCGTTCATTCCCTTACCCGCGACATGGGCAGCAAACCTTTTAAAGGAAACTATGGCTTCAAGGCTTGCATCAGTCATCAATTGCCAAATTTAACTGGTTCAATTGCAATGAGATAGGGCGATAAACGTACCCGGCAACAAGCAGCTGATCAATGCCTGAGTTCAACGTGCACATAAAACACACCGGAGGGCACCTGGAAAGGTAGAATAACCTGATCGCCCCCAACCTGCGAAGAAACCGCATATTCGTCTCCGAAGACTGTTGAAGGCAGGGAGAGCTGAATATCCTTCCCGCGATCCGAAAGAATCGTTTTCAAATTACCGCCCAACATATTGGCAATTTCACCGATGGCATCCTGAACATCGGTGTTGATTTCCTGAACGTTCACGCCAAGAAAACTGCTGGTGATGTCCAACGCCACCTGCTTGGAAAAATGGACGGCCAAAATCCCCTTATGAACACCTGCGAGTCCAACCATACCGGTGATTGATTTTTTCAAAGGACCCAGCGTTATCAAGGGTTCGCCTGCCACTGAAATATCCATCATCACCATGCCGGTGAATAGTTCAATTGTTGCCGCGATGATTTTATCACTGATTTCGGCTAGGCTGTTCACCTTATTCCCTCTCCGGCCTTTTTATCGAATGGACATCTAATAACCGTGCGAACTAAACATGAACACAGATGCACTATCATCGCTGCCGCTACATCAACGGACCAAGAACCGCATTGACCGCGTCAGGGGTAAATGGCTTTTTAAGAGCACCAACAGCACCCAAGCTTTTCGCCTCACCGATAATATCCTCACCGGTTTCGGTGGAGATCATCAAGACAGGGATATCTTTGACCGCCGGGCGATTCCTTTTTTCACGGAGCAACTCGATGCCGTTCATATTGGGCATATTGATGTCACTCAGTACTATGTCAATGGATTCTTTTTCGAGCACGACCAAGGCCTCCTGACCATCGCCCGCTTCGTAAATGTCTCCGAAATCCAGCCCGGCCTGACGGAGTGAACGGCTGATAATTTTACGCATGGTACTGGAATCATCAACGATCAGTATGTTTTTCGCCATTGTTTTCTCCTCGTTCCTTTTTAATATGGCGCTGCGATATGTAACCTTACCCTGCGCCCTTCAGTGCTTCCAAGGTAACTTTAAAGTCACCCGGGTTCCTTTGCCTGGATGCGACCACATCTCTATTGCCCCCTGCAAATGCTGCAGACTTTTACCGACTACGGCCAGGCCGGAACTTCGCTCGGCCTCCTCCCACACTCCTTCAACCGTGGATGTCCGGGATTGGAACAAACGCTCCATGAGTTCCCGGCTGCTGTAAGGGGCAACCTGTTCCGGCGGGATCAATTTCTGCTCAACTGCCAAAGCAGCTATTTTGTGCATATCAATCCCTCGACCATCATCTTCGACGCTCACCCAGATCTCATCACCCTGTCGCAGAGCCAGCAGTGTCAGACGGCCGCTTTTTCTTTTACCGACTTGCATTCTCTGCTCGGTCGTTTCCAACCCGTGCTCGACGCCATTACGAAGAAGATGCAGCAATGGATCGGCGAGAAGCGCCATATCTCTCTGATTCAAGAGCGCATCCATCCCTTCGATAACAAAGTGCACTTTTTTATTGCTTTGCACGGCTACATCATGCACCACCCGTTTCATCCGGTCGGTAAAGCTAGACAACACCTCCCTGTTGCAGGCATGTGCCAACCCCTGCAATTCTCTGAGCTGTGGCAAGAAGTCCTTACCGGACGCCCCTTCCACCGACAGATGCTCTATCAGCTCAACCATCCTTGCAAATTTCTGGCCATCAATGCGCACTTTATGATTATCAGCCAATGCAGAAGTCGATTGCCCTGCTGAAGGACCAATATCAGCAAGCATACTTTCCGCCTGCTCACCCCGCATCCGCTTGCTATGCTGCTCGTGCAGCACATGATGCACCTGTTCCTGTGTTACCTGTCCCATCTCTACCAGCACCTCCCCAAGGCGGCGCGGCATGGTTTCCTGTGAGGATCGTTGTACCTCCAATGCCTCCTGGATAGTCTGCGGATCGACCAATCCTGCCTCGACCAACAGCGTTCCTATCGGCTGCCGCATCAGCCCCTGCAGGGCATCCAGATGATGCTCAAGCCCCGTAACCGTAGGGTCTTCAGCCTCTATGAACTGATTCATGGTGCTGCGCACCGCATCAATGGTCCGCAAAAAGATACGCTCTGGATATTCAGTCTGAAAAAACTCTCCCTGAAGATACCGCGTGAGGGTCGATTCCAGGGCCCGACACAGCCGCTCCATGTCAGTCAATTCAAAGAGCGCAAAATTTTGCTGAAGACGGTGCAGAGTACGGCTCAAATCCTTCACACGCTGATGATCAACAGCAATGAAATCCCAAAGGACGAATTCCTGTTCCGCAGTTACCAGCAGATTGTCGGTTTCCCATAAAAAGGGTTCCCGCATCTCTGCAGGCACCAAAGAAACTGCGCCTTCAAGACAGGAATCCTTTCCACCTTCATAAAGGGATCGAAGAATAGCCGCTGTCAACGCACCAGCTGAGGCGGCCAACTTATCATCACTTTTCTCGACGAGCACCAGCGGTAACCCCTGCTCCATAAACCTGATGGCCTCTGCCAGCAGCGAGACAGACTGCGCGGTTAACGACAGCACACCGGACCTGACTCTATCCAACAGATATTCCATAGCCTCTGCCGGCCCAATCAGATGGTCCAGTTGAAGAAAACCCGCGCTCCCCTTGATGGAATGAAACAGGCGAAAACCATTCTTTGTCACTTCCGGCAATATGTCCTCTCGGTCGGGTTCCTGGATTAAGGCTCGGACAAACGGAGCAACCCGTTGAACCATCTCCAGGCTTTCATGAACAAATTCTTCTAAAATTTTAAAATTTTCCGCAGCTACGTTCACTTCTTCCTCCAAAAAATTGACATTATCCCGAGGTGCCCGACACAGATTGCAGCAATCTTGCCAAAAACATGACACCTCCACTCAAAAAGCCAGATATATGTATCCTTGCTGTATTTTGATGAAAAAGGAGAGGACAAAAACGGCACAAAATCGTTGCGATGGTTCTGCGTGGAATGCTTTTTGCTTATACCAGGAGAAAGTATTTTTATCCTAGCAGTCCGGCTTTCTGACTGCTTCCTCTGCGCACCTAATCATCACATGATCTATCGTCTTTTCATCATCGCCCTGCTGCTCTTTGCTGTCAATCAGTTTTCAGGAACCACTGCGCAAGCTGCCTTTGTGCTTAAAACTGTCAATCGAACCGATGAATCAACCCATCTCCAGCTTTTTTTCCATTTTGATCAGTTACCTATTTTTTCCACCAGCACTACAGGCCGCAGAGTCGATCTGATCTTGAACGATACGGTTACGGCCAATACGCTGACACCCCCTCCTACAGATGGCCGAATGATCAGAATGACCAGCAAGCGCAAGAAAACTCAATCGATCCTGTCCTTCTATTTTCGCTATCCACCGCAAAAAGTGACCCCGGAAAAGTATAACGATACCGCAATGCTCATGCTGGATATCCTCCTCGGCAATCCGCTTTCCACCTCTTTCCCCGAACTCTCTGCAAGCATGCAGGGCGTTACCGTTGTTAACCGGGCAGGCACAGACTCATTGAATCCGGTCGCAACCTCGGATTATGCCAAGAACTGGATCTCCTTTTTCAGCATCTACGAAACACCGGTTGCGCTTTCACCGCTTCCCCAGTTGCTGCTGCCGCCATTTCCCCTGGCAGCGGCAACCCTGCCCCACCTCGCTACCGAAAAATGGCTCCCTGAGGAAATTCAACTCCTGGCGAAAGAAGGCAAATGGAGCCAGGTAAGCCGGTTGCTGCGCGACCAGGTGACACTTCAACCTGACGAACAATTAAAAGAACGACTTGTATTCGCGTATGCCGAATCTCTGGTCAGAGATGGAAAATACAAGGAACCGTATATCCTTTTGCAGAAGATCGCTCTGCAATACCCTGATACGCTGATGGCCTCGTTGGCCCGGTTTCTTTTCTTTTACCTCGACGCTGTGCAGGGCGATCCCTTTTCCGCCTACTATGATCTCAAAACCCTCTTTGAAAAAATAGAAAAAAGTACACCGTATTCTCCCCATATCAGGATTTTGCTGGCCGAACTGGCGCTGATGAATGGCCAGCCAACCGATGCTGAGGAACTGCTCGGTCATGACGATGTGCTGCAGAACGAACAGGTTAGAACGGTGCGCCTCCTTCGTCAGGCAGACCTGCTGTACGCCCTCAATAAAAGACCCGAGGCAATAACGGCCTATCTGAACCTGGCGCACCAATCCTCCCCGCTCTATGACGACCCCATGTCCCTGGCGCGTTTTGCTGATGCCCTGTACGCTGCTCATCGTTTTGCAGAGGCTGGAGACCACTATCAACGCCTGAGCGATTTACTCAATAATCTGCCCCACCAGGATCTGGCACTGTTTCGTCAGGTAATGTCTCAACTGCACAACGCGATTGCAGAGCAGAGCGCCCTGAGAGATCTACGACAGATCCAGGATGCCTTTCCCAGGTCCGAAGGAGGCCTGCGGGCGCTGCTCAAACAAACCGATCTCGATTATGTATCGGGTCGCATGAATGCTCCTGAGGCCCTGGATATTTACGGCAGAATCGCCGCCTGGGCTGGAAAAATCAGCCTCAGGGAAGAAGCCTTGTTCAAGCAGGCCCTGACAAACTACCTGGAGGGGAAAAACGAGACGAGCGTTGACCTGTGCATGAAAATGCTGCGGGAATTCCAATCCGGAAAACTGCGTCCAGAGGCCATGGCGCTGCTCATCGAACAGTTACCCGGCGTGATCAAACAACTGGTGGCTGACAAAGAATATATAAAAGCACTAGTCTGTGCAAAACAGAACAAAATATACTTTGCCCGGGGATGGCTGAAAACCGATCTGCTCTATGACCTGGCCAAGGCTTACAGTAAACTGGGCCTCGTTGATCAGGCGACGCAGACCTATCAGTATCTTTTTGAGGTTTCGTCGGATCTTGAAAGGGAAAAAATCTACCTCCCCCTGCTTCAGACACTTTTCGCCGCCGGCAAGTATATTCAGGTTGAGGAATATGCCGACCGCTATCTGTTGCGATACCCCAAAGGAACTGATCAGCCGGCAATTTATTTACTCAAGGTCCAGGCGGTCTACAAAAACGGCCAAACCGATGAGGCCATCAAACTGCTGCTGGCGAATGATAATCCGCCTTCCATCCAGTCGGAACTGTTCAGCGGCCGCATTTTTTTTGAAAAAAAACAATGGCAGCGGGTTATTGACACACTGACCCAACCCAAACTGCAGCCTTACATCGACTCCAGCAATTTGACACTCGCCCTGGCGGAATCGTATTTCCAGGTGAATCAACATGATTTGGCAATCCCTCTATTCCGCCGGATGATTGCCCAGGGGAAGGTCACGGAACAGGCACAGTTCAGGCTTGCGCAAATTGCACTGAAAAAGAGCGATATGCAGCAAGCACTTAATATGTTCAACGATTTGGCCGAAAAAGGAAAAGATCCCCTGTGGGCGAAATTAGCTCGAGAGGAAGTGCAGATCCTTCAACTGCAACAAATACGATAAGGCAACACAGGCTGGCAGACCGTTGGCCGCACCAACCATGACCGTACCAATTGGAGGCACACTATGTCCGGAATCCAGCAGTTTGACACTACCATGAAGCTCTTGCAAAAAGTGCTGGACCTTCGCTCCAAGAACCAGGAAATCATTGGTTCCAATATTGCCAATGCCGAAACACCAGGCTATTCGGCTCAATCGTTTTCCTTTGAAGATCAACTGCAAAGCGCACTTACCGAAAACAATCTGCGCCCGGTGACCACCAATCCCAATCACATCCCCTTGGCGCCCTCGAGCCTCGATCAGATAACCGGCTCCATCAGCATCAACAAGAGCAACACCGGCATCGGTGATGAAAACAGTGTCAGCGTTGATCAGGAGATGATCAAACTCGCTGAAAATGAAATCCTCTACGAAGCTGCCATCACCATGCTCAATAAAAAAATGTCCATGCTCAAATATACCGTTAACGGTGGCGCATAATTTGCATTCTTTTTACCATTCAATTCACCAGGAGTTATTATGGATATTTTCAGCACCTTTGACATAGCCGCTTCGGGATTAAAGGCTCAGACCACACGACTTAACACTATCAGTTCCAATCTTGCCAATGCCGAAACCACCTCAACCCCGGAAGGCGGTCCGTACAAAAAAAAGTCGGTGATTTTTCAAACAGAAAACCTGCCCTTCAACAAGCAGCTTGCCGCGTCTCTGCAGGATCAAGGGCATGCCCAGGGGGTAAAGGTGGCCCAGATCATTGAAGACAACAGTCCACCACAACAGATTTACGATCCCTCGCACCCCGACGCCAAGGATGATGGGTATGTGGAGATGCCCAACATCAGCGTCATTAAGGAAATGATGGATATGATGTCGGCCACACGCTCTTACGAAGCCAACACCACTGTCATCAAATCGGCTAAACGCATGGCCATGAAAGCACTCAATATCGGGAGTTAATCGATGGAAGCGATCCAAAACCTGTTACCGGCTGCACTCCCTGTGCAGCCAAAATTGTCCGCAACGACGCAGGCGGAAACCTCCTTTGGCGAAATCCTCAAAACCTTGACAGCGGAAACCAACCAGCAGCAGCAAGGGGCCGATCAGGCCATACAGCAACTGCAGGCCGGTGGAGAGAAAAATCTGCACGAAACCATGATCTCCATGGAAAAGGCCGACATTTCTCTGCGATACATGGTGCAGGTACGCAACAAGGCCATTGATGCCTATCAGGAAATAATGCGAATGCAGGTCTGATGGCTTTTCCATCAGATGCGCCCGTTCCGTACTACACAGTTAATACACCGTAACTCTTCACGATAACAGCAGCAGGGATGCATTATGGCTGAACAGACTGACGTTTCCCCCGAAAAGTCGAAAAACGGATGGCAGGCTCTCGTCGCCACTGTTGCGGGGTGGCCGTTGTCACGAAAAATTGCTTTGGCGGCCGTGACTGTGATTTCAGTCGCATTGTTCGCTTTTATCATCGTTCAGGCTCGAACCGCTGATTATCAACTGTTGTATGGCAATCTGGCGGATTCAGATGCATCCGCTATGGTGGAGTGGCTGAAGGGACAAAATATTCCGTATCAACTCGGCAATAACGGCCGCAACATCCTCATTCCGGCAAACGAGGTGCATGAAACCCGGTTGAGCCTTGCTTCGGCGGGGCTGCCGCAGGGTGGCGGTGTTGGTTTTGAAATTTTTGACAAACAATCCTTCGCCCTGACCGACTTTGTCCAGAAGGTAAATTATTCCCGAGCGCTTCAAGGAGAACTGGCCCGAACGATAACATCACTCGGCCCTGTCGAGACAGCACGGGTACATCTGGCTCTGCCGGAAAGACGACTGTTCAAGGAGCAGCAGCAACCGGCAACAGCTTCGATTATCATTAAACTGGCTCCCGGAAAACGATTGGGCGAAGCTCAAATTGAAGGTATCGTTCATTTGGTTTCGAGTTCCGTTGAAGGATTAAGTCCTGACCAGGTGACGATTATCGACCAGAACGGAAACGTCCTATCCCAAAACAGCCGCACCGGGCTGGCCGGCAACATCTCCCCTGACATGCTGGAATTTCAGGCACAGGTAGAACAACGCATGGAAGATCGAGCCCAGGCGCTGCTCGACAAATCGTTAGGGGCAAAAAATGCCATGGTACGTGTCACCGCCACCCTTGATTTTTCCCGGACGGAAAAAACGGAAGAGGCCTTTGACCCCGAAGAACCGGTCATACGCAGCGAGCAGGTAACCGATGAACGATCAGGATCCGCGGTAACCGGGGGCGTGCCCGGGGTTCAGTCGAACCTGGAGGGTAATGCTGCCAACCAGACCGCTGGAGCCCCTCCACCTACCAGCAAGTTGCAACGCACCACCAATTACGAAATCAGCAAAGTCGTTTCCAAAACAACCAAACCGGTCGGCACGGTGAGCAAGCTTTCTGTTTCCGTTCTGGTCGCTGACAGGGTGACGCCGGCACAGGAAAAGGAACCGGCACAAACCGAACCTCGATCCGAAGCGGAACTCATGGCAGTGGAAAACATGGTTGCTTCCGCTCTTGGCCTGGACAAAACCCGCGGCGACAAAATCGAGGTCACCTCCATGCCGTTCCTCCAGGCAGCGGATACCAGCGATGACCAGGGAATTGCCTCCGGAATGGTGTATCAGTATCTGCCGTTCATCCGTTATGGTCTCCTGATGCTCAGCGCTGTTTTGCTCTACTTTCTTATGATCCGGCCGCTTATGAAAACATTGAACAAAGATATTACCCAGCACTATAAGACGGTCGAGCAGATGGAGGCCGAACAAACGCAGGGCGGGAGCGTGTCGGCAGATGCTGCCATGGATAAGAGGTCGAAAGATCCACTTCAAAAAATTAAGAACGATGTCGAATCCGATCCGGTTTTCAGTGCTCATGTGCTTAAAAACTGGCTCCAGGATCGGGGCTGACAGTCTCTGACATATACAGTTCGGCAATAATGCATTCTTTCGTGTATCTACGGTATTCATGGCGGCAGCAGAAAAACTGACAGGAATCAAGAAAGCAGCGATTTTACTTATCTGCCTTGGTGAAGAAACAGCTGGAAAACTGTTACGGGAACTGACGGATGAGGAAATATTCAAAGTCACTCGCTGCATGGCTGAGATCGACCACATCCCCGAGGAAAGCAGAATACGGGTCCTTGAGGATTTCGAGCTGGCTACCGAAAGCCAGGCAGGGCTGGTGGTCAAAGGTCAGGAGTTTGCCAAAAAACTCATTGCCAGCACCGGCAACAAAAACAGAGAATCGAGCCTCATGCGCCAGTTTGTCTCCGGCACTGAAGCACGTCCGCTGGAAACGATTGCCAAGATGCAACCCACCATGGTCGCCGGCTTGCTGGAACGCGAACATCCGCAGACACTGGCCCTGGTTCTGTCAACCCAGGCGGTCGATCATGCAAGCGCCATTATCGCCAAGCTGCCTGAAGAAAAACGAGCAGATGTCATACACCGGATTGCTACGCTGGATTCGGTTTCTCCTGCCGTTATCGACCGCATTGAAGATGCCCTGAGCAAGGAAATAGGTATCGTCGTCGGTGCACAGGAACAGCGGCAGGTGGGCGGCATCAAGAAAGTCGTGGAAATACTCGATAACATGACCAACAATCTCGATTCGGAAATACTTGACAGTATGGAAGAAATTGACCCTGAGATGGTCGATGACATCAGAAAGATGATGTTTACCTTTGAGGATCTCTGTGCGCTGGATGGCCGCTGCATCCAGATGATTCTTCGCGAAGTGAACAATGACTCCCTGACCATGGCTCTAAAAACCGCTTCCGATGAGATCAAAGCAAAAATTTTCTCCAATATGTCCACTCGAGCTGCCGAGATGATCAAAGACGACCTGGACGCCATGGGACCGGTCCGCCTTTCCGAAGTCGAAACCATGCAGCAGACCATCGTCAAGATTGCAATGAAACTTGAGGAAGAAGGTAAACTTGTTCTCGGTAAGGGGAGTGGTGATGAGTTCGTCTAAGGTATTCAAACAAGACCCGCATTTCACTCCCACTCCACTGGTTCAGCGCAGTATCGATCTCCCGGAAAAAAAAGCGAAGCCCGCCGCAACCAGTATCCCGTCTCACCATTTGAACAAACCGGAGCCTCTACCCGAAACCAAAATATCGCCGTCCCTGAATTCCCTGCCCGCCGCAGCAGAACCGGAACCAACACTACCTGTTAATCAGGTTCCGGCGATTGATATCGAGGCTATCAGAAAAGAGGGATACGATCAGGGGATGGCTGACCTGAGAACGCAGCTACAGTCAGAATTCCAACAGACCATGGCAGCCTTTGCCCTTTCTTGTCAACAAATTGACAGTCAACGACACAAGCTGTTGCAAGGAAACCGTGGGGATATCATTAATCTGATCATCACCATGAGCAAAAAAATTCTTGGTCAGGAACTTGCCACCCCGCGCAATATCATTGCCACCACCTTGCAGAACGCGCTCGAGCAGGCCATTGAAAGCGAAGAGTTTTACGTAACCCTTCATCCTGATGATCTCCATTTTGCCGAAGAGAAAGCTCCAGAACTGATTGCTGCCATCCGGGGACTCAAACATTTGGTTTTCAAAACCGATGTGAGCATCACCAGAGGAGGGGCGCTGCTGGAATCGACGGTCTGTTCAGTGGATGCCACCATCGAGACGCAGCTGGAAAGCCTGAAAGAACATCTGGACGAGCATCCCGACTTCTTCCCAGATGATGACATCGCCGATCAACAATCCTAGCGTCTGCTGTTATCCGGCAAAACGTGTTTATACCGAACCGGTGAAATGTGTGCATCTGCACACCAACCTCCTCCGGATTTTTTTTCGCCCTCTCACCCCACCGAGCCGAACAGCCCATGGTTTCAACACTCAACTCGCTTGATACATTCCAGCCCCTTCGGGTCTACGGCAAGGTGCACCGAATTGTCGGCCTGGTGGTCGAAGGTTCCTGTCCCCGATCATCCATTGGTTCTCTGTGTGAAATTACGCCGCTGCAAGGCGGCGATGCCATCCCCGCAGAGATTGTCGGCTACAGCAACAACCGGGCTTTGCTCATGCCTCTGGGCGATCTCCGCGGCCTGGGTCCGGGCAGTCTCATACGGGTAAAAAAAGAACAAGCCACCATTGAAGTCGGCGAGGCCTTACTCGGCCGAGTCCTCGACGGTATGGCACAACCGCTGGATCAGGGTCCTTCGCTCCATCTGCCCCATGAAAAAGCGTTGTATTCGCTGCCTCCCGGCCCCATGCAGCGCGAGACGATCACCCAACCGCTTGATCTCGGCATCCGGGCCATCAACGGCCTGTTGACTTGCGGCGTCGGTCAGCGCATGGGTATCATGGCAGGTTCCGGCGTTGGTAAAAGCGTTCTCCTTGGAATGATGGCCAAATATGCCACGTCCGATATCAATGTTATCGCCCTGATTGGTGAGCGCGGTCGAGAGGTCAGAGAATTTATCGAACGCGATCTGGGCGCTGAGGGGTTGAAACGATCGGTGATCATCGCCGTCACCTCGGACCAATCGCCCCTGCTGCGGATGCGAGGCGCCTTTATCGCTACCGCCATTGCTGAATATTTTTCACAAAAGGGCAAAAACGTTCTCCTCATGATGGATTCCGTGACCCGTTTTGCCATGGCCATGCGGGAGATAGGCCTCTCCATTGGTGAACCACCCACCACCAAGGGTTATACGCCGAGCGTATTCGCCACTCTGCCCAAGCTCCTAGAACGAGCCGGCAACTTCCAGCACCAGGGCTCGATCACCGGCCTCTATACTGTACTGGTTGATGGTGACGATCTGACCGAACCGGTCGCTGACTCGGTACGCTCCATTCTCGACGGCCATATCGTTCTTTCCAGAAACATAGCGGCAAAAAACCATTACCCGGCCATTGACGTGATGATGTCCACCAGCCGCGTCATGCGCGACATCGTCGCACCCCGGCATCATGAACTGGCCGGCAAAATACGCAGTGTCCTGGCGGTGTACCGCGAATCCGAGGATCTGATCAACATCGGGGCCTATGCCGTTGGCAGTAATAAAAAAATTGATTACGCCATATCGCGCGTTGATGCCATCAACACCTTCCTCACCCAGGGTTTTGATGAATCCTCCAGCCTCGAAGAAACCATTGCCGCCATGGGTGAGCTGGTCAGCGAGCGCCAGGTTCCTGACCGCAGGCGCCCCGGCCGCAAGGGGCCTGAACGGAGAAAAAACGATC